>NZ_JAQYUU010000001.1:0-307062 GCF_028728205.1 Clostridium sp. 'White wine YQ' | reverse complement strand
GCCCAGAATATAACTAGTACAATTAACACATAAGGTAAAATCCAAGATAATAAGGCTATTACACCAACAATTATGAATATTGTTACTACTAAATAAATCAATGTATTTAAACCTTTTCCCATATTACTCATCCTTTTCATAAGCTTTTTTTTAATTACATACATTATAACATAATTTCAATTTCTTAACTTCTTAATTTTTATTTATTTTTTATAATTTTATCTTCATAAAATATCGAGTAAACTCACACTTTTATATTTTACAAATTAGTAGAATATTGCATTAACTCCTTTTATTACTTAATAAATATTTAATATTTTTTGTTTTATAGCAAATAATACTTGTGAAAAGGAGCTGATTGAAATGACGAAGTCTAAATTTACTTTTTTTATAACTTTATTCTTATTATTCACATTAAATTTTATTCCTTGCTATGGAATAGAAAGTGAAGAAAAAGTAATATATATTACTTTTGATGACGGGCCTACTAAGGTGAGTAATAAGGTTCTTGATGTTTTAGATGAAAATGGAGTAAAAGCAACCTTTTTTCTAATTGGCGAACAAATTCAAAGAAATAGAGATGTTGTATTCAGAATGTATGAGAATGGCCATAGTATTGGATTACATTCTTATAGTCATAAAAGAGATAAGATTTATAGCAGCAGAAGTTCTTTTTTAAGTGAAATGAAAAAAACTCAAAATGAGCTTGAGGAACTTACTGGTTATAAGTCTACAATATTAAGATTTCCTTTTGGATGTAACAATAATATGTATAAAATTGATACTAAAATGGTAGATATGCTTCATAGTGAAGGTTTAAAGATATATGATTGGAATGTTGATAGTAAAGATGGAGCAATTCAAGGTCTTTCATCATATGACATTCTTAAAAATTCTAAAAGTGATAAAAATAGAATAATATTACTGCTTCACTGTAGTACTAATAACAAAAATACTGTTAAAGCGCTTCCATCTATAATAAGGTATTATAAAGAAAAAGGATATACCTTTAAAACAATAGATTCTAATACTGATGAACAATTTAGGGTACTAAAATAGTATACTAATTTTATAATATTATTTTGGAGATTTTATGATAGAAGTAGATAAAATCAAAATTGTTGATTATGCCTATGAATATGCTCTTTATGGAAATAAAACCTTTAGCTACTTAGGTAATATATCTTCTGGAGGAAGTGACTGTGCTAATTTTGTTTCTCAAAGTATTCATTATGCCGGCTCACCCATGAATTTTAATAATCCTTTGTGGTACTATAGAAATAAAAATGACTATTCCATATCCTGGGCTACAGCTCATGGTTTATATTGGCTCTTACTAGAAAACTATAGACATAACCTAAAAGGACCTAAAGGGAGAATAATTGATAAAAGTGAAATTGTTCCAGGAAATTTAGTTTTCTTCCAAAAGAAAAACAATTTTATTTTTCATTCTGCAATTGTTACTTCTTTTAATAAACGTGGTGAGCCACTTATTTCTCAGCATAGTGTAGATGCTCTAAATAAAGAGATAAACCCTAACTATTACTTTCTTAATATGTATTTTATTGAAGTTTATATTTAATAGGTGACTATAGTTTATATTATAGTCACCTCATTATATAATATAATATAACTTAACTAATATTTAACTAATTCTTTTTTAACCCATCCAGACTTTGTAAATTCTCCTTTATCTGTTGTATACACAATATTTAACCATGAATCTTGTTCTTCTAAAATTGTTACTTTTTCATCTTTAAATACTCTGCCAATTACACTTCCATTTGCATTTGAATAAACGTCTAAATCTTGTAGAATAGTAGCGTTATATGGATTTAAATATTGAATCCAACCTCCAACTTTAACATATGCATATCTACTTCCAGTTGGTGTAGGATAAATTATATATGCAAGTTGTCTAGAATAAGATACATCTAAAACTTTTATCTTGTCCCCAATATCCACTCTTCTATTCGGAATAATTTCTCCTTTAGCATCTCTTACATACAACCAATCATATCTAACTCTTGCATTCGGCGTATAATTATTTGTATTCCCTGAATCTCCAGGTGTCGAAGGAGATGTTGGGGTTGAAGGGTTTGAACCTGAAGGATCATAATTAGCATTGGAAGTGCTTCCAGTTACAGCCTTAACTATTGCATTTGCAATTGAATTAACATTATATCTATTCATATCTTCTTTAGAATCCAAAAAAGCGCATTCAACAAGAACGCATGGCATAGAAGTATATTTCGGGATAAAAAGATTTCCGACTTTTACACCTCTATTATAATATCCTATTTTATTCATCTCACTGCATATTTCATTTGCATAAACTTCTGCTTGACCGCCTCTTCCGGATATCCAAGCTTCTACTCCAGTTCCTCCACCTATATTAAAATGTATACATAAATGAAGAGCTGAACCACTACTATTAGCTTCTTTTACCCTATATCCTAGTGAACCATTTACTGATGTAAATTTTTGATCCCAAGGAGTACAATCTTTCACCAAATATCCTAAATCATTTAACTTAAGCATTATAGCTTTCCATACATCTTTAGTACAATTATCTTCAATCCTTATACCAATGGCACCAGTGTCTGGATAAGCATTATGCCCAGCATCTCCGCTTATGATACTTCCTTTACTTAACATATCCTATCACTCCTTTATCCTAAGTTATATCTCTATATAATATGCAGACAAAGGAATTTATGAAATAAAAAATGAACATATACATAATCCAATACAAACTTTCTAGCTGTATTTTGATATGTATATGTTCTATTTTTTCTTATTGTGAAATTTCTCTTGTGTCTTCGGATATTTTATTAAATTTGTAATCTGCTCTTAAATTTTCAACGAAAGCTTTTATCCATTCATCTCTTAATTCATAAAAGCTATTTACATTGCCGCCTACAACGTTCCAATATTGTCCATGAATATCCATTGTTGATTGCCATACAATATGTTCTTCTGAATTTTCTACTATTTCATTTACTCTATCACAAGGCATACCATCAAGTATAAAATTATTAACAGCTGTAAATGCTTCTGCTGGTGATTCTATACTATTTCCTTCATTTAAATATTCTTCTGCGTTCTTCTTTCCTTTTTCAATGTAAATTTCTTTTACTGATTCTAAGAAAGAATCTCCAATTTCCTTAACTCCCTTAGTAATTAATGCTGCCTGTCTGCTCTCAGCAGAAGTTATTTTCTCTTGTAGCCACCCATGAATGTTAGATGTATCTATCATATCTTCTAATGGTTTCTTTTCTGTTGGTTCCCCATACTTATTGTATATTTCAGCTACCCACTCATCTACTTTATAACCTTTACTCTCAAGCATATTTTGAATTTCTTCTTCTATGCCTTCAAACCATGTAATTTTATTAAATAACCAGTAATGTATTTTTCCTAAAAATAAACTCATTTTTTCAACCTCTTTCGTTTTTTCTATTATGTTCTTATTATAAACACTTTATATATATTTATCAGTAACATGTGTTACAAATTGAAAAGGCTGGAGAGATTTTTCTCCAGCCTTTTTCATAAGATTAAAATTATAATCTTATAAATCAAATGATTTAGCAGCGCCACTTCTTCTTAATGATGCCTCGAATATTTTGAATAATACAAGCCCAGCAACTAAATTTATAACTGTAGCAGGTAAAACTACTGTAATAAATAAAGCACTAAATGGAGCCGGTAATCCTACAATATATAAAGCAGCTGTTAAAAATATAGTTCCACTGATTAATGTTCCTATTGGAAGTATTAATGCTAGTACAATATTTTTATTTAATCTATTTCTTATTAAACTTAGCAAGCCATAAACTATAGTAACAGTTACTACTTTATCAATAATATTAGGAATTTGTCCTCCTGGGAATTTTGTTGTTAACGCAGTAAATATACCAGTTATTATTCCAGCTGTTAATACAGTTTTAAAATCTTTATTTATCATCATTATTATAAATAGTGTTGCTAAAGCAAAATCCGGTTGCATTGGAAATCCTAAAGCTGGTGTAAATTGATGAAGCATTAAGCCTATTGCTAAAAGAATTGCATTTAATGTTAATTTTTTTGTGTTCATTACGAACTCCCCCTTAATAAATAATTTTTAAAATAGCCCTTTATAATTAAAAGAAAATAAAAAAACTCCGTCCTATTATATTAATAGGACGGAGATTAAATCCGTGGTGCCACCTAAATTGCGTATAAAACGCCACTTAAATCAGGTACTAACATACCTTATTTCTCTTAACGTAGAAACTACGATTCAGCTACTCTCACTAGATTTCACCTTATTCCTCAAAGGCCCATTCATTATAACTCCATGTGTTGAGATTCCACCACCCTCAACTCTCTTTAACAATTTATTATAACTACTCTTCCTTATCAAAGGATTTAAATATTCTCTTTGTATTTATATTATACTAACAAATTTCTAAAGTCAATATATTTATATCTTATCCTCATTAGATTTTTTATCTTTTATTAATGACGCAATTAATGCTGCTACCGCTAATGATAATATTGTTGCTTTTCCTTTATTTTTTAGTGCCAAAAAGATCACTTCCCATCTATTTTACTTATTTCTATTATAAATATGAAATAACTGTAATTCAATGAAAAGTTAATTTTCTTGTTTTACTGATGTCCAAATATCATCAAAAATCTTAATTTTATCTCCAATATCTTTTAAATATTCTCCTTTTTTAACTTCTTCACTAGGAGGATATACTGCTTTATCTGCTATAATGTCTGGGTCAATTAAAGGATAGGCTGCCTTATTTGGATTTCCATATGGAAACGCTTCTGATATTTCAGCACTTATTTCTGGTTCCAAAATAAAGTTTATAAATTCATGTGCTAAATCATTATTTTTAGCTCCTTTAGGAATAACAAAGTTATCTTGTTGTAAAAATAACCCCTCCTTAGGCAATACCATTTGAATATTTTTATTTTCTCTTTTTGCTAAACTGCTTTCAGCCCCCCAAGCAAATATGGCTTTTGCTTCACCGTTTATAAGCATAGTTTTA
Organism: Clostridium sp. 'White wine YQ'; assembly: GCF_028728205.1. Lineage (NCBI taxonomy): Bacteria > Bacillati > Bacillota > Clostridia > Eubacteriales > Clostridiaceae > Clostridium > Clostridium sp. 'White wine YQ'. The sequence continues at coordinate 302,014 of NZ_JAQYUU010000001.1, read as the reverse complement.
GGTGAATCACTATCATAGGCCTTTATGTTAGGCTTTAATTTAATTAATTTTTCTTTAGCTTTTTCAAGTGCTTCTGGTGAAGTCTCATTTAATGAATAACCTAAAGATTTTAAGGTTAAGCCAATGATTACTCTCTCATCATCCAATACTACAAGAGAATTTTTAAACTCTGGTTTCCATAAATCATCATAGCTAGTTATTGTGCTTGGATCAACTTTTGAAGAGTCTACGCCTATGATTCCTGCAAGCCACATATATGGAATAGAGTATTCATTTCCCCTATCAAAAGGAAGATTCATAAATTCATCTCCTAAGTTCCCTATATTAGATAACTTATTCTTATTAATTGGCTCTATTAAATTTTGTTTTTTTAGAATTTCTACCATATAATCTGAGGCTACAGCAAGGTCATAATTAGCTCCTCCTGCCATAATCTTCGCAAGCATTTCTTCATTTGAAGAAAAGGTACTATAATTTACTTTACAATTGTATCTTTCTTCAAACTTATCTATAACTGACTGTGGTAAATACTCCGACCAGTTGAATACATTTAATTCTCTTTTTTCTTCACTTGGGCCTTTAACAAACCTAAATATTCCTCCACTTATAAATAACACGCATACTGTAATACTTAAAAGTATTGCTCCTACCCTTTTCATATTTATTTGATTATTTCTAAGTAATGCAGATAATAAGATTATAATTATAGTAAATAAAAGCATCAGTGTTGAAAGAGCATTTATCTCTGGAGTTACTCCGAATTTCACCATTGAGAATATCTTAAGTGGCAAGGTGACACTTTCTGGCCCGGCTGCAAAAAAACTTATTATCATATCATCTAAAGATAATGTAAAGGCTAAAAGTGCTCCAGCCATAACACCTGGCATTATTATCGGAAGGGTGATTTTGAAAAAAGTTTGGGTTTCTGTAGCCCCTAAATCCCTTGCTGCCTCTTCAACTGATTTATCAAAATCATCTAACCTTGTTTTTACTGTACTTACTACATAGGCTATTGAAAATGTTATATGTGCAAGTATTAATGTTACCATACCAAGAGGTATTCCTGTATATGAGAAAAATGTAAGTAGTGATATACCTAACACTATCTCAGGTATAATAACTGGAATATATAATAATCCTTCTAAAAGATTTCTTCCTTTAAATTTATATTTATACATACCTACAGCTGCCAAGGTTCCTATAATTACTGCAAACACTGAACTTACCAATGCAATAATAAAACTATTTTTAGTCGCTACAAGTATTCCTTGATTTTCTAGCAAACTTCTATACCACTTTAAGGTAAAACCTGTCCAAGTTACGTTAAGTTTTGATTCATTAAAAGAAAAAGCAATTAAAACTATAATAGGTATATATAAGAATGAATACATAAGTAATCCGTAAATTATTTTAAGAATTCCACCCCTATTTTTCTTCATCTATAGCACCTCTTTTCTTATGGACTCACCGCTTCCACGTCTTGATAAAGCCATAAAAATTAACATTACTACTATTAGTACTACTGAAATAGCTGAACCTAATGGCCAATTTCTTGCTGTTAGGAACTGATTTTTAATAAGATTACTCATTAAAACAACCTTACTTCCTCCCATAAGATCACTTATAAAGAATAATCCTAAGGTCGGAATAAATACTAATAGACTACCTGAAGCTATACCTGCTCTAGTTAATGGTAATATAACATTTATAAAAGTACTGGTTTTGCTTGCACCTAAGTCTCTTGCGGCCTCTATATAAGACTCATCAACCTTCTCAATTGAGGAATAGAGCGGAAGCACCATAAATGGTATCATCATATAAATCATACCTATCATTACTGCAACATTGGTATACATAATCTCTATCGGCACGTTTATAATATGCAATTTTAATAAAATAGTATTTAAGATACCTTCTGATCTGAGCAATATAATCATTGCATAGGTTCTTACTAAGGAGTTAGTCCAAAATGGCAATATAACAAGCATAACAAGAATAGGTTTCAACTTCTTATGTGCTCTTGCAATTATATAAGCAAATGGATATCCAAAAATTAAACATAAAGCTGTTGATGAAACTGCAATCATTAAGGAGTTAAAGAATATTTTTATATAAAGTGGATTAAATAACTTTCTATAGTTATCTAAAGTAAATTTATATTGTATGTCACCTACCTCACCTCTAACACAAAAACTAATAACGAGTATTGAGAGGGCTGGTATTAAGAAAAAAATTATCATCCAAAAAGTTACTGGACTTAATGTAGCAAGTGCACCAATATTTATTTTTCTCTTCTTTATCATGACTTCATCACCACTAGATTATCTTGCTTCCAAGTAACATATACATTGGTTTTATTATCAAAATCAAAATTATCGTCTGTTGATTCTAGAACTTGTATTTCTTGTCCACTTTCAAGAGTAACTATGGTTCTTTGAGTTACACCAGTATAAACTTTTTCTTTATATGCTACCTTTAAAGACATAAGTTTATTTTCATAATTGGATAGGCTTAATTTTTCTGGTCTTATAGCTAAAAATAACTTTTCGTTAACCTCATAATTTTTATTCTCTATTAATATTTCCTCACCTGTATTAATTGATAGTAAAGCTTGGTTATCTTTTAATTCCTTAACTACAGCTTCTAAAATATTTGCCTCTCCAATAAAGTCTGCTACAAATTTTGTTGATGGTTTTTCATATATTTCATAAGGAGTTCCTATTTGTTCTACAACTCCTTCATTCATTACTATTATTCTATCTGACATTGTTAATGCTTCTTCCTGATCATGGGTAACAAAAATAAATGTTATCCCTAACTCTTTTTGCAAATGCTTTAGTTCAAACTGCATCTGTTTACGAAGTTTAAGATCTAGAGCTCCTAATGGCTCATCTAACAATAATACTTTTGGATTATTGATAACCGCTCTGGCTATAGCAATCCTTTGCTTTTGCCCTCCACTTAATTCTGAAGGCATCCTATTTGTGTATTCCTCCATCTTAACCATTTTAAGCATTTTTTTAACTCTTTCATCTATTTCCTCACTCCTTACCTTCTTCATTCTAAGACCAAAGGCAATATTATCATAAATATTCATATGAGGAAAAAGTGCATAGTTTTGGAATACAGTATTTACACATCTTTCATTTGGATCTTTTAAAGTTACATTCTCATCTTGAATTATAACCTCTCCATTTGTTGGTTTCTCAAAGCCTGCTATTATTCTTAGTGTTGTGGTTTTCCCACAGCCACTAGGTCCTAGCATCGTTAGAAACTCTCCTTGATTAATTGTTAGATTCAGGTTATCTAGAACTAACTTTTTATCTCCATCAAACCTCTTTGAAACATTCACTAGCTGAACAAATGCATTCACGGTCACACCTTAACAACTCCTTCCAAATTTTAAAAATTAAAAACCCTTCCTATCCAATTTGCTAGATAGAAAGAGTCTCGTTTTTAGGTCAAGAAAAATATACCATAATATATTTATATATTCAAATATTTTTTTCCATTATTTAAAATTTTTTTTATACAAATGCATTTCTACTGGAATTATACTCGTATCCAGCTTCTTTTAATCTTTCAATTAATGCTTGTTGATCTATTTCTTCTTCATAACAATAATTATCTAGAGAACTATAAAAATCTCTCAATTTCATATTAACCATACTTAATAGTATAATAGGATCTCTATTAAATATTTCTTCTCTATCCAAAACTACTCATCTCCTAAATATATTTTTCAATTTCCTTTACTATTTTAGTAAGATATTCTTCCTCTAATTCAGTAAATCTAGATAATTCGGGACTATCTATATCTAAAACTCCATAAATTTCACCATTCTTTATTATTGGGATTACAATTTCTGAGTTTGATGCTGCATCGCAAGCAATATGACCTGGAAACTCATGTACATTTTCAATTCTTAAAGTTCTCTTTTCTAATGCGGCTGTTCCGCATACACCTTTTCCTAATGGAATTCTTATGCAGGCTGGCAATCCTTGAAATGGTCCTAAAACTAATTCATTTTCTTTAAATAGATAAAATCCTACCCAATTACATCTATCCATATAAAAATTAATAAATGATGAAATATTTGAAAGGTTAGCTATTACATCTTTCTCATCCTTTAGCTGTTCTATACATGCTGATACCATAAATCCTAAAGTTTCGCTTGTTTTTTCTGAGTTCTTAAGTTCCTTCAAAATAACTCCTCCTTTAATTTACTCTTCTATTATTATATTAACTTAAAGTTATTTATAAAAAAAGCATTTGTTTTCAAAAGAAAAAAACCCCTGATACCAGGAGTTTAATGAGGATACTTATAACAGGCTTATGGCAAAGCTATGTTTTATTAGTTCCTTTGATATTTTTATCATATTGCTATAGTATTATTCATTATAAAGTTAACAATAAAAAAATATTTTTAAACTAATTACTCTATTTTATTAAATATAATAATTTTCAATTTTATTTTTTAACCACTCTTTATCCTCACTACTACAAAATGCTGCTTCCACTGCATATTGAGTAATCCTCTCAAAATCTTTAAAAGAAAATCCTAATTCATTAATTATATTGTTCATTTCAATTGATAAGTTCACATTAGAAACTGTTCTATTATCAGTATTTATAGTAACTTTTAACCCATTATCATAATATGTTTTTATAGGATGTTCCGATAAGCTTTTTACTGCATTAGTATTTAAATTACTGGTTGGACACATTTCAAGGAAAATATCTTTTTCCTTAATAAGTCTTAATATATTAGGATTCTTATATGCAAACACTCCATGTCCAATTCTTTCAGCTCCCAGTATATTTATTGCTTTTTCTATATTTTCTTCTTTTCCGGTTTCCCCCGCATGCACAGTTATATGAAAGCCTAAACTTTTTGCGAGTTTAAAAACTTCTTTGCTTTCTTCAGGGGGAAAATCATGTTCATTCCCTGCCAAATCTATAGCAACAACACCTTTGTTTAAAAAAGCAGCTGCTCTTTTAACTAAATCTATATTTTTTTCAATAGGAAAACCTCTCATGGCACATATGATTAACCTACTTTTAACTTTATATTTTCTCTCCCCTTCGGAGAATCCTTTTAGCACAGCTTCTATAACTTCTTCTATACTCAATCCTTTTTCTTGATGGAAATATGGAGCGAATCTTATTTCACTATAAATAACTCCCTCTTTTGCAAGATCTTGAGCCAACTCTTTACTTACTCTTGTTAATGCCTCTTTTGTCTGCATTACCTTTACTGGGAAATAAAATGCTTTTAAATATTCTTTTAGTGATTCACATTTACCTTCAATACTTAATATATTATTTAATTCTTCATAGCTCTTGAAGGGATTTTCACCTAATTCATTAAGTAGTTCCCATATTGTCTCTTTTCTTGCACTTCCATCCAAGTGTAGATGTAATTCAATTTTAGGTATTTTTTGTATATCTTTTATTATATTCATTATTGCTACCTCTTCTATAATTAATTAAAAATAGTTGGCAATTCGCCGCCCTTTTTTATAACATATTCCTTATTACTTAATAATTCATTTTCGTCTTTTAAAGCTTTGATATATTCCTTTGCTTTTATTTCTACTTCTTGTTCTTTACCAATATCTATTAAGGTGTCTAGTTCTCCCTTTAGAACATCTATTTCTTTTTGCTTTAAGTCCATTTTAGATTCAATTTCTTTTAAACTAGCTTCAATATACTTACTTGAATTCTCCCAGTACTCTTCCTCTTCTTTTTTAGTTTTATCTATTTGGTTTTTTGCATCATTATTAGATAGTAGCCCTTTTTTAACCTTTTCAGCTACATCATTAATATATTTATTTAATAATTCTCTAGATTTACTTCTATTATTTAACTTTTGTTCCCAAGCCTTATCAATACCTTCCTTTAAAGTTCTCTTTTGCTCTAATATTTCTTTGTAGTTGAATTCATTTTCTTCATTTAAAACTTTATTTCTCTTTTCTATATTTTCAAAGGGCCAGAATATCTCCTGAGTTTCTTCATTATTAATCGCTTCATTTTCTTTTTTATAGTTAATCATAACTGTAACAGGAATTAAACTAAGTAAAAGTATTAATAATATGAGGATTAATTTGTTTTTCAAAAAACTCACCCCTTAATGCAATATATACATGGTTTTTATAGGAAACTTAATTTATTCTTAAACAAATAAATTATTAGTTGCACTTAAAACCCTATAGTTACATTATTAGTGTGGTTAATTTTTGAAATTAAATTCCTATTTTATCTAAATTATTTCATATTTAAACTTTTATTTTTTTAAAATTAAAGGATATTTCTTCATTTGTAAATTCTCCAATACAAAAGTAAGCATATCCATCGACAGTCAACCCTAGAGAGCCAGGATTTATGATTGTTTTTTCTCCATAACTTGTCACCATTAATGGTAAATGAGTATGACCAATTAAGACATAATCTACAGAATCATCGTAATCCTTTAAAAACTTTTCTAAAGATTCCCCGTTATATAAAAGAGGTATATCTATATTAGAAGTTTCTCTAGAATGTACCATTAAAAAACTTTTACCATTTATATCTATAATCTTTTTTATTTCTAGCTTATTTAATTCTCTTACTATTTCTCCCCCATATTGCTCATATAGGTATGCTGAAAACTTATTTTCATGATTCCCTCTAATATTTATAAATCTTTTATCACTAAAAACCTTCTCAAATACTTCTCTAGGATACTCCCCTGCCAAAATATCTCCAAGGTTAAGTATTTTCTCAATATTTTCATCATCTATATATTTTATAAATGCTTCTAGTGCCTTTATATTTCCATGAATATCTGAAACTATAGCAAATTTCATAATTTCACCTAACCTTTTATTATTCCAGCCACATATACTATAATATATGCTGCTGGAACTAGTAATGTAACTGACATTAGAGTACCAATAGCTTTGCTTCCTACCATTCCAATAACACAAGTTCTAAATTCTTCTGGTGATTTTCTACCATCAATAACGTCATCTGTCATTATTGATAAATGTGGATCAGTAAACATGGTCAATAGCAGTGTAGCAATTCCATTAATAATTCCAGCTAATGCAAGACAAGTTCTCCCATAACTAGGTGCTAACATACCAGCATAAATTGGTGATAGTGCTCCTGCTGTAGAAATAGCTACTATTATTGCATTAGTTAGCAATAACTTTTTAGGTAACTTTTTAAACTCAATACTTGTTACGCTCTCCTTAACTGGTATAGCAATTGAATTTTTTATATGTTTAACCCCAGCTTTTGAAAAGCCATGTAGTACTATTTTAGAAACTGATTTATCTACAGAAAATGCAATTACACCTTTAGCTAATATCTTTTGAAAAGTAGGAATAAGAAATGCACCTACAATTGTAGCTATTGTTGAAATCACAATAATTATATAAAATACCTTGAGTACCTCAAAGCTATTTGTGCTAAATTCTACATAACTTGTTAAGACTGGCGTTTGTATAGAAACTGCAATTCTAGAAACTAGCATAACAATATTGAAAAGAGCAAATGAAATTGCAATTTTACCAGTTCTTACTCCCACAAGCCTTACTGAGTATCCTAAAGTCCCAATTAATGTAATGATAAAATTCATTACTAATACAATAATTACTCTAATATCCATAAATCCTCCACTAAGTAATATTTACATACGTAAATTCATTACCACAATATCCTAAAAATTTAATAAAATCATTATAACTTAAAAGTAGCGTGGAAGTGTTTACATTTGGGTGAAATGTTATATAATTACATAATTCTAAATCCTTATCTATTAGTACCTTAACATGTTTGTCTATATCATTTATTAATCCAAAGGGAGTTACTGATCCAGGTGTTAGCCCAAGTATTGACTTTAATTTTTCCTCAGACGCAAAAGAAAGTGACTTTTCATTTATCTCATTTGTTATATGTTTTATATCAACTCTCTTACTATCATCAACTATAAGTAAATAATATTGATCCCCTTTTCTATTCTTCAAAAATAAGTTCTTACAATGCTGGCCTGGAATTTTCATTGGTATTTCCTTAGTTTCCTCTACTGTGAATACTGCTTTATGCTTATATTCATCAAAGGTAATATTCAAATTATTTAATATATCATATATTTTGCTCATACTCTTCCCTTCTTTAATTATTTATTTTTTGATATCTATGTTAAAATAGCTAAATTTTGGTTGATAATTTATTTATAAGTGATAGAATAGTCTGTAGGATACTGAAAGGAGTGAAAATTATGGAAGTTCAAATTAAATATTCTTCTGAACTTATAAATGAATGTTTAGAAACCGTTGACTAGAGAAATAACCTAAAAGATAACCTTAGGTTATTTTTATTTTACTTATTTTTATAATGTACTTGTACTAGCCCAGAAAAATAAGACTTACTTCCTACATATAGAACTTCCTTAGTAGGACGCCCATCTTGAAATAGCCTCTTTCCATCTCCCAATAATATTGGAATTATAGATATTATATATTCATCAAAAAGATTTTCCCTAAGAATTTCATTTACTACTTCAGCTCCTCCGTCAACAAAAATATCCTTTCCATCTTTATTTTTCAATTCTTCTATAAGCTTCTTTATATCTCCAGAATAGTATTCAACCCCATTAGATTCTTTTTTCTTTCTAGAAATTATATAGCATTTTTTATCTTTATGAGGAAACTCAATTCCAAAAGAACATACTTTATCATAAGTCTTTCTGCCCATTATTACAGTATCTATTCTGTCTATAAACTTTGCATATCCATAGTCTTCTCCATCCACTTCAACCTGTGATAGCCAGCTAATATCATCTTCTTTTGTTGCTATATAGCCATCTAAGCTCATTGCTATATATAAAACTACGTTTCTGTCACTCATGTAATTTCCTCCTTAGTTAATAATATTTATAAGATTATACCACAAATTACCTGATGTGTTTTATAAAAAGTAAAAAACAGATATTTCTATCTGTTTTCTACTTTTAGCTAAAAATATATTATTAAATACCTCAGTTAGTTCGAAGACTTCGAGTTTTTCCTCTTCTATTGAGGTGTATAGAACATTTGAGTAGCATAGTATCTACCATTACTATAATATATTCCTATTCCTATTTCTTTAAATGCACTGTTAAGTATATTTGCTCTATGTCCAGGAGAATTCATCCATTGAGTTACAGTATTTGCACCATTTGGTGTCATTCCTGTAGATGTGTATATATTCTCACCCATAGTTGCATATTTAAATCCATTATTAGTAAGCATTTGTCCTGGATCTCCATAAGTTGGTGATGTATGAGAAAAATAGTTTTTATCATACATATCTCTAGCTTTCATTGCTGCTAATTTTGATACTCCTGCATTAAGCTTAAGTGGTTGTAGTCCTTGTTTTGTTCTTTCTGCATTTGTATTTGTTAATATATCATTTACAACATCTCCAGTAGTAACACCTGGGTTTCCACTGTTAGGAGTATTAGGGTTTCCTGATGGATTAGTTCCTTCAGGAATATTATTATTAGTTGGAGGTTTTGGATTATTATTTGAGTTTGGAGGATTTGTATTTTGTACATTTCCATCCCCTGGATTTGTATTAGGCTGATTCAATGTACCATTTGTATTATTTTGATCTCCTGTTGTACCAGTTGTATCTCCTGTTGTATCATTTCCGCCAGATTGATTAGGAACTACTTGTGGTTTAATTGGAGAAGTTCCTTTTTGACAACCTATTACAGTAAAACTTAAAATTGAAAAACTTAATATTACTGAAATAAACTTTTTCATATAATCACCTCATGATTATTTTGAGCAAATTTAAGAATAATAAAATAATAACTTAGAGGTAATTGAGTAAAAAAAAGGAGAGCAAAAAGTTATTTTCTTTGATCTCCCTAATTTTTTATTTTAATTTTAAAATTTCGTTTAATTTTTCTTTTAATTCATCGCTTATTTGAGTGAGTGGAAGTCTTAGTTCTGGGGATTCAATTAATCCTATCTTATTTAAAATATATTTAAGTGGTGCTGGATTAGGTTCCGCAAATAGCATAGGAACAAATTGATATAGTTCTTTCCATATTCTTAAAGCTTCTTCATGGTTATTTTCTTTAACCTTATTATATACCTCTATAAAGCTTTCTGTATGAAGATGAGATGAAGCCAATATTCCACCATGTCCTCCAAGGGTTAGTGTAGTATAGAAAAAGCTGTCTTCACCTGTCAAAATTGAAAAATCCTTTGGCGGATTAATAAGAAGATCTGTAGTTTGCTTTATATCTCCTGATGCATCTTTTATTCCTACAATATTTTTTAATTCAGCTAATTTATAAATAGTACTATTCTCAATATTTCTACCAGTTCTATATGGAATATTATATAAAATTATATCTAAATCAGTTGCTTCAGAAATACTCTTAAAATGTTCATATATTCCCCTTTGATCAGGTCTTGAATAATATGGTGAAACTGATAATATACCATCTACATTATATTTTTCAACTATCTTTAATTTTTCCTTAACCTTTTTAGTATTGTTTCCACCTAAACCAAAATATACTGGAACTGCATTATTAACATATTCCATTGTTTTTTCTACTATAGTTTCATATTCCTTATCCTCAATAGTTGGACTTTCTCCAGTTGTTCCTAATGGCATAAAACCACTAACACCTTTAGCTAGATAATACTCTACCATTTTCTTATATGATACTAAATCTAATTCATCATTTTTAAATGGCGTTATTAATGGGACAAAAACTCCTTGAACTGACATAATATACCTCCTAAAATTAAAAAAAACCTTGGAGAATACCAAGGTTAAATTATTCTTAATTTATTTAATCGAATAAATTTCCATGTATAGCACTCCACAAAAACTTGTGACAGTCTTGCATATATTTTATACAAAACCAGCAATATAGCCTTAAAGCATCAGCTATACACTTCGGCGATGGTTCCTTTTCCAAAACATCTATGTGCTTACCTCAGTAATGGTACTTTTAAACATCGCGCCTCTATCTCAAAAAATATTAACTTTTTTGTTAATTATACCTTTATATTTAACATTTATCAAGGGTTTATTTTTACATAGTTTATTTGAAAATTATAAATAATAATAGAGTAAATAATAGTTTAGGGAGGTTTTATAACATGGATACATTAAAAGACTGGGATTCTTGGAAAGCTACCTTAGGTAAAGCTATTGATGCTGGCGAAACTGTAGGACTTTCTGATAAAACTATTACTGGAGTTGCTGAAAAGGTAGGTACATTTCTTTCAAATAACGTAGATCCACGAAATCATGAGGAAAGGCTTCTTAAAGAATTGTGGGATGCAGCTGATGAAAATGATAGAAATACATTAGCTAAACTTGTTGTAAAAATTTCTGATAAATAAGTAATCAATCTTCTTATACAAAAAATGGGAAAGACTATTTTTATAGTTCTTTCCCACTACTTACATAATGCTTTAAATATATATTATTTATTTAAATCTTCAACAAGTTCTGAACTTAAATTTCCTTTTGCGATTTCTCTAACTTCCCCTGTCATTCTTACATTCCAGTTGTCATCAATTTCAATAATTAGTTCTCCACCTAGCATCTTTATTTTAACTTTATCATTAATTAATCCTCTTTTTCTTAAAACAGAGGCAACTGCACAAGAAGAACTTCCTGAAGCTAGCGTAAATCCAGCTCCTCTTTCCCATATTAGTATTTGAGCCTCATCCTTAGAAATCACTTTTGCAAATTGAGTATTAATTCTATTTGGAAACTCCTTGTAATTCTCAATTAATGGCCCAAAGGTTTTTATTTCATCAATGTCTAACTCCTCTTTTATTATTACACAATGTGGATTTCCTAAGGAAACACAATTTATTTCAAATTCCTTATTATTAAGTGTGATTTTTTCACCTATAACTTCTTCACTTTTAAAGTTTGTAGGAATATCACTTGCTTTAAAAATTGCTTTTCCCATATCAACTGTAATTAATTTGGCCTTTGAATTAGATGTTTCAACAATATTAGCCTTAACTATTCCACCTTTTGTCTCAACTGTGAAAACTTCATTATTAGTAAAACCATAATCATAAATATACTTGCAAAATATTCTTAAACCATTGCCACTTTTTTCAGCTTCTGAGCCATCTGGATTATATATTCTTAATCCAAAATCAGCTTTTTCTGATTTTACTTTAAGTAAAATTCCATCAGAACCTATACCAAAATTAACATTACAAATTCTTTTAATAGCCCTATCAATAAGAGTGAAATCAATTCTATCTTCTTCTAAAACTATGTATTCATTCCCCAAGCCATGAGTTTTAACAAAAAAATTATCTTTCATCTTCATCTTCCTTTTCTTAAATATTATTAAAATTATATCAAATTTCAAAAATTAATAAAACTGTCATTTCCATAATTTTAACTTCTTCAACGTTTCTATTGTCCACTTAATATATCCTTCAAACTTATATTCAGTGAGTTTGAAGCCTCTTGTAACTTATCTGCTTGCTCTTTAGCTTCATTAGCAGTTTTATATCCTTTTGCTGCAACAATCACCGTATCTAGTCCCCTAATATAGTTATTATGTATTCCATTTATTTCACTACTATGTTCTAATGTCTCTGCATGATTTTTAAGTATTATAAGTTCATCAGTATTTTCTTTAATGTTTTTTCCTTCTTTAATAGCATCTATATTTTCTATTGCATGAGAGGAAATTGAGCTAATGCTCTTAAAATATAAATAATCTGTCTTATATCTGTTTACTTCGTAGCCTATAGATTTTTTTGTAATAAAAATATTATAAGCACTTACACCTAAGGTTAATATCAATAATACTACTATAATTCCTTTTATTACTCCTCTTATAAATTTTATTGCCAAAAATAAAAATACGATAGCTACCAAGGCTATTATAATATTATCAGCGCTTAATCCCATTGTTATTGCCTCCATTTATTTTAATATACCTATGTATTATATCATGATAATTTATACATTCATTTATTTTTGACATAATTAAGAAAAAAGTAACTAAAATACGAGAAAATCTTTCTTATATCTTAGTTACTTATTGAAATATGTTATACGTTAGAATTTATGTAGTTGCCTGAATTATCTGATGTTCCTGAAGTAAGGGTATCCACACTGCTATACATATCATAAGGGTTTGTATTTAGTATACTTGAAACAGAATTTTTATATGTACCATTTTCTATTGATTCATATTGTCCCAAAATATTTGTATCTATAGGATCTCCATTAGATGAATTGCTTTGAAGAAGAGCTAGTATATTTGAATCTTCTATGGATACACCATTTGTATTTGGTGCCACATCATTTGGAATACTTAAATCACCCGATTTACTATATACCAAAGGAATACCATAATCAGGTTCAACTTGCTTATAAATACTCGTCAATTCCGAATCTGTTGTTCCACCGAAATAATTATTTTTTAGATAGTTATTATTAACACTTGAATCAACATTTTCAATTAATGGAACTGTAGCTGATACAGTATTTGAATTTGGATTAATACTTTTCCATAAGGAGGACATGGTATAATTGTTCATAACACTGTTAACATCCAATACAATCACCTCGCCTTAATATAAGTAAAATTATCTATTTATTAAATTATATCACTTTACATAATTCGAAATATGTAAATACTAATAAGATTTTATGAAAGTATTGTTAATTATAATTCACGAAAAAGTAGTGTGTTTGGTGATTACATCCAAACACACTACTCATTATTCTTTAGTCTTCTCTTTACCTTGAATTTCCGGTACAGGTGTTACTGTATTCTTTTTTGGTTCCTTAAATCTTTTGCTATTCCATGAAGATTCTTGGTCTTTCTTTGCCATAAATTCACCTCCAATTTACTATGTTTATCTTTTTCTTTTATGGAGATTTTATTCATTACTTCTATCTTTCTTTTTCTTTAATAATAATTCAGTATTTAGTTTTGCCTTTTCATTTTGCTTTTCTCTATCTTTTTTAACTTTTTCTTTTGGAACTTGACTATTCTCTGTAACCTTAGGGGTAAATTCTACTTTACTTTCTACTAAGTTTCTCTCTTTCTTTGGTGAAGCTTTTTTTGCTTTTTTCTTAAAATCAATTCTTTTAAAGAATTGAGGTAAAGTTATATTAAAATCTAATCTTCTATAAGCTATTTCAAACATTAATAATATTAATGCTAGTATTGTAAGAGGCAAAGAAAGATTTATTCCACCTTTAACCTTCTTTATTTCGCCATTAAATATTTCCTTAGGTGATTTAATAAACTTACCATTTGTACCTTCTACAAGAGAATCTAATGCTCCTGTATCTCCCATAAGCTTATACTCTAATGAATATTGTAAGGCTATTACTCCATTTTTTACTGATGTAATCTTACCGTCGTTTTCTTCTCTAACACTTACTGAATAAAAGCTGCTCTCATCTAGTGAAATATTCTTCTCATAGACTCCTGGTGCTTTAATATCTAAGTTGAAATCCCCTTGTGAACCATCACTTTTAGTATATATTCCACTTAATTTAGTATTATCCTTAATGGAATTTGATTTATACTCGATATGAGCTTCATTTCCTTGCACAGAAATATTTAAGTTACTTTCCCCGCTAGTGTAATCCTCTAATGACCAATTTAAGATATTTCCCCATAGCTTCTTATATCCGTTCCAATTAGTATAATTAGCATCCCATCTTCCTGTTACATCTGAAGTCCAGGCAATACTTCTTCCAAGACCATATTGCCAAAGTGCTAATATAGGATCATCCTCATCAGAATTAAAAACTACTGTAGCATTCTCCTTTGGTGAGGTACCAATGTATCCTAGCAGATTAGGAATCTTCCCGTCGCTTATAACTCCATCTAAAATCTCATGTGAATTTACAAGCTTAGGTGTGAATTCCCTATTATTTAGGTATGCTTTTGAAGCCATAAAAATTTCTTTTGCAAATATCCTTGGCAAATCTGTATAAATATCAGTATGATAACTTCTTCCTTTTCCAGACTCTGCTAGCGATTGTAATAACTTTGTATCAGCATCTTCTCCTACAGATACTGTAGATAATGTTATATTATTTTCCCCTAGACCGCTTATAATATCATCATATTGCCTAAAACCATCTTGACCATCAGTAAGTAAAATTATATGTTTTATCTTTGCATCAGATTTTTTTACATATTCGTATGCTTCTTTAAGGGCTGGATAAATACTTGTTCCTCCATTTACCTGTATCTGACCAATCTTATCTTTAACAACTTCTTTATTACTTCCTTTTTCCCCCTTAACAATCCAAGAATAACTTTGATCAAATGCTATTACTCCAATTTCATCATTTTCTCTCAATGTATCGGCTGCTTTTTGAGCAGCTTCTTTTGCCAAGGTTAATTTAGAAACCTCTCCAGTTCCTCCTCCCATACTTCCTGAATGATCAATTACTAGTGCAATACTCATCTTGGGTATCTCTTTTTTCCCTCTCATGTCCATATTTACAGGAAGTACTTTTTCTAAAGGAGTATTGGTATACTCACCTAATGCATAGGAGTCCTCACCTCCTGTAGCAATAAATGCTCCACCATATTCCTTAACATAACTATCTAGTGAATCTTTAAATCCTTTTGGGAAATCCTCTCCATGAACGTCCACTGATATAATTCCCTTATAGGCTAACATATCCTTTAATGCATTAGGAAGCTCTTTACCACTTCCCCTATCGTAAGAATATCCAAGTGAAGATAGGATATTTGCAATATTGTCTCCTTGTCCTTTTTTCCCTTCAGCTATAAATATTCTTTCTTTTGTTAAAACATTTGTATATCCAATATATTCATTATTTTTAACTTCTGTATCCTCAGCAGGATCAATTACTACCTTGTAATTCTTAACTCCTCCTGATTTTTGTATGTCCTTAAAGGTAAAGTTATTCATTCCTTTGGTAATGGAAACTTCACTTTGAGCTTTTAATGTGCTCCCCTCATATAGATATACCTTTGTTTTTGTTTGTATATTAGAATAAATTCCAACTCCTATTGAAAATTCATCTCCAATATTTATTTTGTCAGGTAATTTTAAATTATCCACATAAACTTCTTTTTTGAAGCTTTTTTCCACCTTATATACTTTCATATCAATATTTTGTTCATTTAAAGAAGGAATCGTTTTTTCTAGCTTTCCTATATTCTCTTCTCCATCTGTAATTAATACAAATCTTTTTGCTTTATCTGATGGGAAAAGTGATATTCCAGTATTAATTGCATTTTCAATATTCGTTGCTGAAGCTATTGGCTTACTTTCTATAGTGTTAATTGTCTTGCTCTTTGATACAAATTTTTCAACCTTTGCATCTTGTCCAAACACCACTACTCCTGCATAGTCGCTAGTTCCCATTTCTTTTAGAGTTTTTTTAATAAAATCTTGTCCGGTTTCTTTAAACTCCTCATTGGAATGAGATAAATCTAGTAAGAATATTGTTGAGGTGTCTTTTGTTATTTTATTCACCGTAACATTTACCAGCGAAAGAGTTAAAAGTATAGCAATAATACATCTTATGATAATAATTAATCTTTTTCTTTTCTTATCTTCAATTATGCTTTTGCCTAAATAAATAATAAATATCATAAGTATAGGAATTAATATTAGATAAATAGGTCTTAATACTTCAATTGACACTCTTTCACCTCCTATTTCTTTTTGGTATAAATAAACCATTCCATCATTAGAACAATTAAAGAAAGTATAACTATATATTCAGTTAGATTTCTTCCTCCTCTAACTTTAAATTCTTTATTATCTCCCTTTTCACTTCCACCTTCTGTTACATCAGATTCCTCACTTGAAGGAAAATTAACTCCAAACCTTTCCTCTTTCTTCTCACCTTTAATATCCTGAGTAACTTTATATATACCAACTTTATTGGTTTCATCAAACTCTTTCATAGGAAATCTAATTGGCATACTTTTCTCTTTTCCTTCAGGATTTATTATTTTAATATCTCCTCCATCAATATTAGGATTTAAAGGAACACTTTCCCCAGAAGAAAATTCTCCTGAACTTAATATTCCCCCTAAGCTTAAAAAGTTAATAAAATTATGAATCATGATAGGGAACTCTGGTTTAAGAACAATATCACTATCATTTAACTTAAAGGGAATAGCTATTAACTTTCTTCCATCTTTTTCTCCATAAAAGGCTGCTTCTCTATCCTTTATAGATAAAAATCCTTTTAAATATCCTTCCTTCTGTATCTCATTTATACTCTTTACCCCAAACTTTAAGTTCTTAATTTTATCCGTTAATGGAGTATCTGCTTTTGCATTTCCATTTCCGCCTTCTACTTCCTTAGAAACTTTAAAATACTCATTTGAAGGAGCATTAATAAATATTATATTTCCTTTCTCCGGCAGTTTATCCGGAATTATTCCATCAAATATATATATATCATATTCATCCTTTGGGTTATAATTCTGAAGCGAATCTACCTTTGATACCTCGATTCCTTTAACTGTCTTCAATGCTTTTTCTATAAATAAATTTTTCTCTGATAACAATAAAACTTTTTGATTTTCTTCCCTTCTTACAAATGTGTAATAAGTGTTATCTTCTAATATTGCATCCTTTTCAGATAATTCCCCTTTTAAAATGCTTACATTCTTACTTTCTAATTCAAAAGTTAGCACCTTACTTTCATTCTTAGAAAGATCTATCTCTTTTACTGCTAATAATTTATCATCTCCATACAATGAGAAATCACCTTTATACTCGTAAGTTCCCCTATTTGTAATCTTTGAAATCACTGATAATCCCTTATCAGTTTCCTTATAACTAACTAAATCCACTGATGCATTATTACCCTTTGAGGATAAATTAATAATACTCCCATTTATTCCTTCAAGTGAAAAATCCTTATCCGTTAAAAATACAACCTCACTACCCTCTACAGAATTGCATAAGCTTTTAACCAATGAGAGGGAATCTTCTATTTTCCCTGTTGTATCTTCTGGTGATAGATCCTTAATTTTATCTAATATTACACTTTTATTTCTTTCATTAGAGAGTTCAACTTTGCTATATTTTCCACTTGTTAATATTGTTACATTTGCACCTTCCTTTGTGGAAGAAATTAGTTTTTCCATTTCTTCTTGTGCTATCTGAAATTTAGATTTTTCTTGAGTCTTTGCTTTCATACTCCCAGTTATGTCGAAAACAATAATTAAATTTCTAAACTCCTTGCCACCTAAAAGTGTAATTGGTTCAAGAAGAGAAAAAATAAGTAATGCCACAATTATTAGTTGTAATATCATTAGAATATTCTTTCTTAGCTTTTCCCAAGGGGATTTTGCCTTAATATTTCTATATACTTCTTTCCACAATATTAAAGATGGAACATCTTCATTTTTTCTTTTTTGCTTAAGCATATAAAGTAGAATTATTCCTACTAAAGCTAAGGAAAATACTAAAGGCCATAATCTTCCCAAGGTCATGTTATCCCTCCTATCCCCTGTTAATTACACCTTTGATTGCAAGCTCTTTAAATATAATTTTTTCTAATGAATTTTCTGAAGATGTAAATATATACTTTACTCCGTATTTTTTAGAGATTCTTTGCACTTCTTCTTTAAAATCTTTTAATTTTTCTTTATATAAACTTAAAGCTTTACCATAAATGCTTATATCTAAATTTTCCTGCATATCCTCTATATTTTTTAATTTTATATCTCCCCTTATAGATGGTTCCAATTCTTCTTTCGAAAGTATTTGAATTAGTATAACTTCCTGTTTTTTATGTCTTAAATAAACTAAAGTATCCCTCAAAGTTTCCATATTATAAAAATCAGATATTAATATGCTGACTCCTCTACCCAAAATATCTGCTCTTTTAACACTTTCAATGAGTGATGATTTTCCTCTAAACTCCATACCCTTTAATGCACACAATATCTTACTAACACCTAGTTTCCCAGAAATATTTATTTTGCCATATTTAACTTCCTCTGAGATCTCATGTATTTTAACTCTGTCATTATAATTTAATATCATGTAACTCAATGCCCCTGATAACCTTAGGGCAAGTTCTGCTTTGTTAAATACTCCATAATCCATTGACTTACTTGTATCAATAAATATGTTGAATATAGCTTCTCTTTCTTCCATAAATAGTTTTAAATAAAGTTTATTGAATCTTCCATAAGCATTCCAATCAACTCTTCTAAAATCATCACCAGGAGAGTATTCTCTATAGTCTGAAAACTCTACGCTAACTCCTTTTTCCCTAGATCTTCTCCCACCAGTGAAGCCTGAACTTATAGGTGTATTTAAGATTAACTTCAAATTTTGAAGTTGTTTAAAAAATTCTTCATTAAATAAGTCTTCTCTCATATTAAATAACCTTTATTTCTTCTATAATCTTGTCTATAACCATATCAGCAGTAATTCCTTCTGAAACACCTTCAAAATTCAATATAATTCTGTGCCTTAATATTGGATAAACAACATCTTTAATATCTTGAAAACTTACATTGTATCTTCCATCCATAAAAGCTAAAACCCTCGCTGCAATAAAAACTCCTTGAGCTCCTCTTGGACTTGAACCTACTGAAATATACTTCTTAACGTATTCAGGTGATTCATCTAATTCTGGATGCGTGGCTAATATGATTTTTAGAGCATATTCTTTTACCCCTTCAGCCATTGGTACTTCCTTTACTATAGATTTTATTTCCATTATATCCTCTAATGTGAGTATCTCGTTCAACCTAATGTCCCTATTAGTAACTGTAATATCCATTATTTCCATAAGCTCTTTTAATGTAGGAAAATTAACTTTAAGTTTAAAAAGAAATCTATCTAATTGTGCCTCTGGAAGTGGATATGTTCCTTCCATCTCAATAGGATTTTGTGTTGCAAGCACCATAAAAGGCTCTTGAAGTTTATAAGTTTCATTTGCTACTGTTACGGTTTTTTCCTGCATAGCCTCTAATAGTGCCGACTGAGTTTTTGGGGTAGCTCTATTAATTTCATCTGCTAAAAGTAAGTTTGTGAATACTGGTCCCCTCTGAAATTCAAACTGATTTTTTCCATCTTCATTTATAATTATATTGGTACCAACTACATCAGCTGGCATTAAATCTGGTGTAAATTGTATTCTTGAGAATGAAAGATTCAATACTTTAGAAAGGGTTTTAACTAATTGAGTTTTTCCTAGCCCGGGAACCCCTTCTAATAGCACATTTCCACCCGAAAAAAGCCCAATTAAAACCCCATTTACTATATCCTTTTGACCTATTATCCCCTTAGATATTTCCTCTTTACATTCTTGTATTTTCTCTAGAAGCTCTTGTATCTTGTCCCTCTCCATACTCTCTCCTCCTATTTACCTAGTTCCTCAAAATAATCCTTTATAATATCTTTTAGATAGTCTGGCATGGAACTTCCTTCAAGACCATCAATAGCATCTTTTGAATAATCTCCTATAACACTATCTAAATCAACTGATTCTCCTCTTTCATTTACTCCGTCACTAGAATTTTGTACTTGAGAATTGCCACTTTTATTCTTCTGACCAGTTAAATTTTCATCATTACCAGAATTTCTGTCTGGAATATAAACCTCGTCTCCTTTAGCAGCATCTACCTCTTGCCCGTTTTTACTACCATTATTCCATCCTACTCCATTTCCATTACCTTGAGCCCCCCCTGAACCTTGCCCACTTCCTTGGCCATTTCCAGAATTATTTCCCGAGTTATTTCCATTTCCATTTTCACCTTGGGATGATGATTCTCCATTAGAATTTCCTTGAGAATTTGATACGGATGCACCTTCTTTTGCTTCTTTCAATGCATCATTTAGTTGATCTTTGGTAGTTGAAGATATCTCTCCTGCCATTGCCTCTTCTGATGCTTTATTTAATAGATTTTTCAAATCCTCGTCAGATACCGAATTAGCAGCATCACCTAATGCCTTGGAGACTTCACCTTTTTCTAAATCTCCCATTGATTTAAGGGAATTACTAAGATTATTTAATGCTTTGCTAACTTCCTGATCATTGCTATTCTCAATAGCTTTGGCTAAATCCTTTGTTTTTTCACTACTATTTAACTTATCCTTTATTGCTTCTATATCTTTTTTATTATTAACACTTCTCTCCTCTGCTGCCTTTGGATTCAGCCTATTTCTTAATTCTTCAAGGGGATTTTTAATTTTATTATTATCTTTTTCTTTTTCTAACTGCTCTAATTTCTTATCAATTCTTTCTAATGTCTTTTTAAGCTCACTTTCATTATTTGCTTTATTAATTTCGAGTTTACTCTTTTCAATTATCTCGCTTAATTTTTTCTTATCCTCTTTACTTAATTCTTTATTATCTTCTATCTTTTTCTTTTCTTCCTGCAGAACTTTACTTACTTCACTTTTCTTTTTTTCAAGCTCGTGAGCATCCTTTGCAACTCCCTTTGCTGGAGTTGGCACTAATATAAATGTAATAAATAATATTAAAAACACTCCTATGCTTAGTAATAATTTTTTATTAACTCTTAATGGCAGTCCTTTTTTAATATCAATCTTTTTTAAACACTCTAATGCATCTTCTCTTTGAATAATTGCATAATCTTCATCTCTTCCAATCAATTCAAGAGCTGTAGATGCTCTCTCTTCTAGTCCTATAGAATCAAGTATTATCCCTTGCTCTTTGATACTCGGAAAATAAAAAAGGGCTATTATTAGCCCTCCTATTAAACTCGCTGATATGAAAAATAAGCTAAGAAAAACACTTTCATAAAAGGGTACGAAAAGAGATATTAAACATAATAAAGTACTTAATACTAATGCTACTAATAATCCTTTAGTGACTTTATTTAATACTATTTGTATCTTAATTCTTCTTCCAGCCTTTTTTATAAAATATATAATTTGTTTTTCTTTATTATCCATTATTTTTTAATTCCCCTTTTTCTCAAAGGATTTAACATATATGTTGCTGCAAATAACATTCCTACTGTCATTACACCTTCTAGGATTAAATTTATAATCCATGCTTTTTCTATTCCAGCAATCTGTCCAAATGGCAATATAGAATTTGCACTTGCACCTAATTGATTGTATATAATTGATCCGTATCCAAGTCCTGGATTTAAATATAGCCACGCTGGTATTACAGGATCTAAGTTTTTACCTAACAAAGCATATTTATTTACTAAAAAGCTATAGTATATTAATGTTACTATTATAGTCCCAAAAGCAATTGCTATTAAAAATACATAAGTAGATGCTATTGAACCTTTTGTACTTTTACAAAATGATGAGAAAAACAATCCAACACTACCACAAAAAATTGCAGTAGCAATATATAAAAGTATCATTTCAAAAATATTAGTTATACTTACACCACCTAAAGATAAAGTTATTGCAAATATAGGAGTAGATGCTACAATAAGTAAAATAACCTTGCTTAAGGATGCCCATAGCTTTCCTAATATTATTGAACGCGGTGACATCTTTGTTGATAATAAAATGTCCAAGGTTCCTCTTTCCTTCTCTCCACATATCGCAGGTGCAGTAAGAGTTGGTGCAATAAGCCCAATTATCACGAACTCTATTAATGTTGTAATAAAATATAGCCCTACTAAACTTGTTAAGTTTCCATAAAACTTTATTTGGGTGAGTATTCCATCAAAAACTAATATAAGCAATGCACTTATTATCCCTAAAGATATTGCAAGAGTAAGAGGAAATCTAATACTTCTCATAGTTACTACTAATTCTTTTCTCCATACAGGATTAATTTTCATTAAAATCCCCTCCATTACTCATTTCTGTTATTCTCATAAATACATCTTCTAAACTTCCATTCTCTTGAGTAAAAGATATAACATCAATATCTCTGTCAATTAATTGCTTTAGTATTTCATGTACTTCTTTTTCTTTTCCCTTAAATCCAAAGAGAATTTCATTTTCATTTTGAATAGGTTTATCTATATTAGGCAGTTCAGCTAAAATACTAATAGCTTCTTCTACCTTACTTAATACCTTCAATTTAATTGGCCTAGAGTGATTCATTTTTATCATTATTTCTTCAACAGTACCTTGAACTATTAATTTGCCCTTTTCAATAATGCCGAGATTTGTACATATCTCTGCAAGTTCAGGTAATATGTGAGAAGATATCAATATTGTCTTTCCCATGTCCTTGAGATTCTTTAGAATATTTTTCATTTCAAATCTTGCTCTTGGATCCATTCCAGATGCAGGTTCATCTAAAATCAATAATTCTGGATTGTGTACCAAACATCTTGCCAAGCATAATCTTTGCTTCATTCCTCTTGATAATCCATTTACATTTGAATCTCTTTTATCTGCTAAATTCACTAATTCTAATAGTTCTAATGAAAGTTTTCTTCCCTCTTCACCAAGTATTCCATATATAGATGCATAAAACTCTAGATATTCTAGTGCTGTAAGATTATCATATACCCCAAAGAAGTCTGGCATATACCCAATCTTTTCTTTAAGCACCTTGTTATCTTTAATAGCATCTATGCCTTCAATATACACTTCACCTGAATCAGGAGATAATAGCCCTGATATAATCTTCATACTTGTAGTCTTTCCTGCCCCATTTGGCCCAACAAATCCGAATATTTCACCTTTTTTAATTTCTAAATTTAGTCCGTTTAGAGCTTTAAATCTTCCATAAGACTTTTCTAAGTTTTTAATTACTAACATTATTTAGCCCTCCCCGTTACTGCTATTTGAGGAATTGCTGTTGGCATTTTTCCATTTTCAGTATTATCTGCCGTAACTCTAATTTTAACTTTATTCTTTGAGCTATACATCTCTGGTGAAAATTCTTTTTTATCAGAACTCAACTTATATTCATCATACTTTGAAGTTTTATAATTATATATTTCAAATTTTCCTATATCTGAATACTTTAATCCATTTCGGCTATTAGCAAGATCCTCTATGAAGTAAATCTTATCCATACTAGCCATTCCTTCGATTGTATATTCTAATTCTAATTCACCTGCTTCATATATTTCTCCGTTAACTAAATCAACTCCATTTACTTGACTCTTTACATCTAACTCTGGAGTTATCAATCCAAATGGATATTCAACAATTCCATTGTGCTCATAACTTAAGTCTACTGGAAAAGCAACTAATGTCTTTTCTTTTTTATCTACTTTCCTATTGTTAATAGATAAATTTTCTGCAAAATTATCATCTATATATCCAATAATATAATTTTTATTTAGAACTGAATTGCCTGTAAAAATACCTAAATAACTATTTAGGAAATATTCAATATCTGAAAATTCAATTCTTTTTCTAGTTTGCTCCTGCATTTCAGCCTCAGTCATAGGTGCTGAATTTGCTACAGAATTACTTATAAAATCATTAATATTTCTGTATTTTTTCATTGTATCGGTGATATTCATTGATTTACCTTTAGTTATACCACCTAATTCATATATTCCTGAAGATGTTATTAAATATGAATTGTTTAAATCATATTGTAAATTATTTATAAGGTTCCCTTGAATTTTTCCCCCGTTATAATTTAGATTACCATTTAACTTTCCAATAGTTTTTTCTCCACCGCTTAGAGAAAAATATGCTGGAGAAAATGGTGACATATCTTTATTTTCATAAATTCTTTTTCCATCAACATAGTTTATCTTTTGGACAACATTTTTAGTAAAATCTCCACTTCTTCTATTATTATAATTTAAACTATCCATAATAGTTTCTAACTTTGATGATTCAGGCTCTTGAATTTCAAGATCACTTTTATAAGGAAAAATGACACCAACTAGTGAATTAACATTTCCCTTGCCTTGATCGTCCACTAATATGAAGTTTTTGATATTCATAATAGGATTTTTTAGTCTAGTTGTTCCACCTACTATAGAAATAATAACAGTAAATATAACTGCTGCTATTGGTATTCCTATCCACAACAAACTACTTTTTTTAAGCTTTTTAAATATGAAATAACCTACTGGTCCAATTATTAAAGCATATAGTAAAAGAATTAATAGTAGAATCTTTGTATTTGGCAGCTTTAATCCTAATACATTTCCAACCATGTTTTGAATTCTATAATCCATTCCACTCATTGAGCTATTTGGCTCTAAAAGCTTTGCTGGGATAACATCATCAATTATATTCTTAATTGAATCTTTGCCAATTAATTTATTAAATGGCTCAGAACCTAAACTGTATGAACTAAAGATTATATTACCATTACCCTTTTGTATCTTTTGAAAATATCCTGACTCATCAAGTATATTTTTAGATGTCTCAATTGTTAATGGCATTACTTGATATTCCCCAACCTTTTTTAATTCTTGACTATTTATCTTTATATAATCATCTTTGAACATACCAAGCGTTTTCTTTCCATAAACACCAGTACCAATAACAAGTTCTCTTCCACCTTCAACCCATTTCCTAAGGGTATCTATCTGACCCTTAGATAATTTTGATGTATCATAATTATCTATTACTATTACATCAAATACATCTAGAACTTTTGAATTTTCTTTTAAAAAGCCCTCAGGTATATTAACCAATGTTGTATCTGAACTTAACCCTTTTACATTTTTTATATTTATATTTAATGACTCTATATAACTTAAGCTATTTGGATCTTCTGTTAAGGTTCCAACTAAAAGCTTGTTTGGAGAAAGTCTTTTACTATTTCCAACTTTCAATTCCTCTTCATATTCTTTTTTCCCTTTGTTATAAATTGAAACTACTATCTTATTTAATGATTCTCCAACTGGAATACTTAATACAATGTTCTTTTTATCCCCTTTAGCTAAGGATATCTCTTGAGAAATAGTTACTCCCCTCTGATCTTGAAGTGGATATGTTACCTGTATCTCTCCTTGTATGTCTTTTGTCTCGCTCTCAACTTCTATGTTTATTGGCATTTCTCTGTAGGATTTATATACTCCTTGAACCCCAAAGTCAGCTTTTATTTTTACACTACTTTCCTCCGCCTTTACCAAACTTGAAGGTATTATTACCGTTAATATAAACAGAAAAAGCATTAATATAGAAATTTTTTTCTTCATCCTCTCACCTCATAAAACTTCCTGTAATATTATTGTAAACATTTATTTCTACATTTAACGAAGGAATTTATTAAAATTTTCTTACAATAAGTACGAATTTTTAATGGTTCTCAAAATCTATATACTATTTTTCTTTTACACTTTTACATATCCACCTGTTTAAATTATATATTTATAACTATTTAATAATTTTCACTAAATCTTTTTTTAATAATTCACTTTTACTAAAACCATTTCTAAAATATCTTATCTGTTTATATTGAACTCCGTTTAGTTCTAAGTCTAATACATCAATTCTATCTCCTGTATAAGTTATTGGTTCTTTTTTCCCTACTATATATACTCTTATTTCCATATCATTCACTCCTAATTTATATTTTTTCTTTATATGTACATTTGGGGTAATTGGAACAACCTAAAAATTCTCCATATGGTCCCTTTCTTAATACTAGTTTTCCTCCGCAACTTGGACATTCACCCTCATATTTTTCTTTAATTAACTTATCTATATCTCTTCTATCCCAAAGTAATACATTATTCACCTTGGCTAGTTTTTTTGCATTTTCACTATAGTAACTATTAGTAACCACCATAGCTTCTGTAGCTTTATAATATCTCATTGATGCCACAACTTGCTGAATTGCTTCTACTCCAACTATACTTTTCCAACGTTTAGCCTGAACAACCTTTTTCCCCTTAAAATTTTTCAGTATAAGATCTGCACCATAATCAGCAGTTCTAGGGGTTAATTTACATTTGTAACCTAAATCCTTAAATTTCACTTGAAGATACTCTTCAAATTCTTCCCCAGACATAATATCAATTTCATTAAAAGTAGCATTTCTTAGTTTCTCAATTCTTCTATTTTTGAAATTAACATAAAATAGAATAATTAGAATTAACGCAACTATAGGTAACACTTTCTGTTTTTTGTATATATAAAAATATATAAAAATTATTAAGTATAAAAATATAATAAATCTTCGCATCTTTTGTATTTTATTTAATCTTCTTTTCATTAGTAACACCTTCTAGTTTAATTATATAACACCGTCATTATATTTCTTTCCAGAGATAATTATATACAATATTTTGGCCTCAATCAAAAATCTATAAACATATTTGGTTCAAATGTTGATTTTTGTATTTATTTTGAATTTATTGTATAATTATTTTAGGTTCAATAATTTTTATATAAATGTTAGGAGGAGATTTTATGTCATTAAAAGGTACAGAAACAGCAAAAAATCTACTTGCATCATTTGCAGGGGAATCACAAGCAAGAAATAGGTACACCTATTATGCAAGTGTTGCAAAAAAACAAGGATATCTTCAAATTGCCGAAATTTTTCTTGAAACTGCAGAACAAGAAAAAGAACATGCTAAAAGATTCTTTAAGTTTTTAGCAGAAGATTATAAAGATGAAGCAATTGAAATTACAGCTTCATATCCAGTTTCACTTTCTACAGAAACAGTGGACAACCTAAAATCTGCTGCTGCTGGTGAAAATGAAGAATGGACAGATTTATATCCTAAGTTTGCTGAGATTGCAAGAAAAGAAGGTTTTCAAGATGTAGCTTTGGCTTACGATAATATTAGTAAAGTAGAAAATTTCCATGAAAAAAGATATAGAAAATTAGTTGAAAGTATTGAAAAAGGCCAAGTATTTGAAAAAGATGAGGCAGTGTTATGGAAGTGTAGTAATTGCGGATTCATATATGAAGGAAAGAAAGCTCCGCTTAAATGCCCTGCTTGCTTACATGACCAAAAGTATTTTAGAATTTTAGAAGAAAATTATTAAGAAGATTTTTTGGGTGAAGTAAATTTTTTACTCCACCCTTATATTTTAATACATATTTTTAGGAGGAAATTCATGAATAATCCAATCTCTGACAATGAAATACTAAATTCCTTCAATCTACTTCTCCCATACTTACCAAGTATGTTTGATGATGATGTTGCACTTGGAATTACAGACACTACTACATATTTAAAATATCAAAGTTCACCTACACTAGACTTACGAATCACCGTGGGAGACAAGATACCAAATAGTGGTGGCGCTTATGACGCAATTAGTTCTGGACAAACTCTTGTAAAAGATGTACCTAAAGAAGTATATGGGGTTGCTTTTAGATCTTATGCAATCCCAATAAAAAATGAAAGCAATGAAGTTGTTGGATGTCTTCTTATAGGTAGAAGCTTAGCCAAAAAGAATGAAGTCGTTTCTCTTGCAAAAACACTTTCATCCTCTTTAAGTCAAATATCGCAAGCAGTTAGTACTCTTTCAACTGGAGTTCAGGATGTGGTGAATATGAACACTGATATTTCTCAAATGGTTCAAGAAGCTGATGCCTCATCAAAGGATACAGATGATATCTTAAAATTCATACAAGGAATTTCAAATCAAACAAACATGTTAGGATTAAATGCTGCTATTGAAGCATCAAGGGCTGGAGAACTTGGTAGGGGATTCGCAGTGGTAGCTACTGAAATTAGGAAGCTCTCATCTTCTACTAGTGAATCTATACGAAAAATAGATACGGTTTTAAAAAGCATAAATGAAACAGTTACTGCAATAAATGGCAGGGTAACTGAATCAAATAACATTTTTCAAGATCAAGTAGCAACTCTTGAAGAAATTGCTGCATCTATAGAAGAATTAAATGTTTCTTCTCAAGTTCTTACTAATCTATCTGAGAAAATATAATAATAAATAAATTCACAAGACTTATATAGCAAATTGTATAAGTCTTTTTTATATGTATATTAATCTTAAAGTTTTACAAACTAACTATATACAAATTTAAGGAGGTGGTATGGTGAAAAACTCCAAAAAGAGTAAATCCTCTAATGAATCCTTACTTACTGACAATAGGATACTTGATAAATCTTTAGATAATAATATTACACTAATTAAAGGAATATTTCAGAATGATGATACATTGATTACTAGGCGAATAGAGAATTACTCCAATAGCAAGTTGAAGGGCTGCTTATTTTTTATACAAGGTATGATTAATAGTGATTATTTAAGTGAAAGTATTATAAAGCCATTCTTAAAACTTAATGAACCTGATAGTAATGCAAATTTTGTAGATTTACTTGAAACTAAAGTAATCTTTTCTAACGCCATAAAAAAAACAAATGAACTTGATAAAATTCTAGAAGCAATCCTTATTGGAGATACTGCCCTTCTTTTAGATGGATATAGTGATGCACTTGTAATATCTTCGAGGGATTGGGAAAAAAGGCCAATATCAGAACCCGATACAGAAAAAGTTGTTAGAGGGCCAAGAGAAGGTTTTGGAGAGTCATTAGTTGTTAATTTATCTATGCTTAGAAGAAAAATTCAGAATCCTAGTCTTAAATTTGAATTTAGAAAATTTGGAACAGAAACTCATACAAAGGCCTGTATTTGTTATATAGATGGAATTGCTCCAAAAGAAATTTTGGATGAATTAAACTCTAGATTAAGTAAAATAGATCTTGATAGCATCTTAGATTCCCAATATATTCAGGAATTTTTAAACGATGCTCGTATTTCTCCTTTTGAAACTGTTGGTAGTACAGAAAGACCTGATACTGTAGCTGGTAAACTACTAGAAGGACGAATTGCTATCTTAGTTGATGGTACTCCATTTGCATTAACAATTCCATTTTTATTTATCGAATATTTCCAAGTAAATGAAGATTATTATAATAACTATATATATATGTCTTTTAATAGGATACTTAGAATAATTGCAGCCTTTTTAACTGTGAGCGTACCAGCAATATATTTATCCTTTGTTACTTATAACCAAGAAATGATACCTACTCCCTTACTTTTGAGTATTTACTCTTCTAGGGAAAGTATACCATCTCCTACAGTTGTAGAATGTATCCTAATGCTCCTAGTATTTGAAATACTAAGGGAGACTGGTACAAGACTTCCTTCCGCTATTGGTCAAACAACTAGTATTGTTGGGGCATTAGTATTGGGGCAAGCGGCTGTTGATGCAAGATTAGTAAGCGCTCCTATTGTTATAGTTGTTGCTTTAACTGGAATAACTGGTCTCCTAAATATTAAAAATAGTGCTGCTACCGTACTACTAAGAGCTATTTTTTTATTGTCATCAGCCTTTTTAGGGATATATGGATATATTTTCACTCTTTTAGGGCTAATTATACATTTGATGAGTATAAAATCCTTTGGCGTACCTTATATGCTAACTATTGGATCAATAAAGCCAGAGTATATTAAAGACGTAATTGTTAGAACTCCTTGGTGGTATTCAACAGTACATCCATTTTTCATTTCAATAAAGCATAAAAAGAAAAGGGGTGGTAAAAATTAAATCCTTTAAATTACTTGCTTTACTACTTTCTATATTTTTATTTACCTCCACTCTCTCTGGCTGCTGGAATTATAGAGAAATTGAATCACTGATAGTAGTTTCTGGTATTGCCATTGATAAAAATCCTGAAACCAACAAAATTGAAGTCACTACAGAATTTGTAGATATTAAATCAGGTAAAGAAATAAAAACTGAACCAAAAACAATTACTATTTCTGGGGATACCATGTTTGAGATTGCAAGAAAATTAATAACTATTTCCGGCAAACGTGCATATTGGAGTCATGCACAGGTAATGATTTTAAGTGAAACTATTGCTAGAGAAGGCTTAGCTAAGATTATAGATTGGTATGTACGTGATGCTGAAACTAGAACAGATATCTATGTATGCGTATCAAAAGAGAAAACTGCAAAAGAAATATTATTTGCCCATGCATTTACAAAAGCAATTGTGTCTTTTGAGCTAGCAAGTACTCTGAAAAATGAAAATAGCGTATCTACTGCTCCTCTAATCGATTTATGGGATTATATTTCCGATTTGAAACAAGAAGGAAGAAATGCTATACTTCCCACTGTTCAATTAAAAGGTAAAGGTAAAGAAGCCACTCCTTACGTTGATGGAACAGCCATATTTAAAGCTGATAAATTAATAGCAACAATTAGCGGAGAAAGCTCTCAATACTTATTATTTGCTAATGATAAGGTAAAAGGAGGAATTTTAACCCTAGGGAGAACTCCTGAAGATGAAGCTCGTTCAATATCTTTAGAAATATTTAAAAACAAATCTAAAG
The DNA here is from genome assembly GCF_028728205.1 of Clostridium sp. 'White wine YQ'. Taxonomy (NCBI): domain Bacteria; kingdom Bacillati; phylum Bacillota; class Clostridia; order Eubacteriales; family Clostridiaceae; genus Clostridium; species Clostridium sp. 'White wine YQ'. Next base: position 270,778 of record NZ_JAQYUU010000001.1, on the reverse strand, counting down.
TTAAACCAATACTATCAAATAATGAAGTAGAGATACAAATTCTTATAAAAACTAAAGTAGCTTTAGCTGAAATTGAATACTTCGAACAATTCTCCTCTGAAGAGGTAAGAAAAGAAATAGAAGAAAGGGCAAATATAATGCTTCAAAATAATGTTGAGGGAGTAATAAAAAGACTGCAACAAGAGTATGATGCGGATGTTTTCGGATTTGGGGAAAAAATTGAAAAGGATATGCCTAATGTATGGAACAGTATTAAAGATGACTGGCCTAATAAGTTTAAAAACTTAAAGGTAAGTGTAAAATCAGATATTAAAATAAAAAACAGTGCAACTACAAATACTCCAATCGAGATGGGGGACTAATATGATAGCAATAGTAATTTTTTCTTATATTGTGATAGTCTTCTTTGACTTAATCGAACTATATAAAAATAATATAAAAAGAGATTTTTATGTCGCTTTAATTTTATGCATTACCTCATTTGTAGTAGCAATTTTATTATCACTTGATGTTAAGATCCCATCTCCTGCAAAACCTATTGCAGATTTTATAAAATACTTATTTAGATGGATAAAATAAGAAAAGGGGAAAACTATGAATAAAGAAACCTTATCTAATACCCAAGCTATATGCACTATGAATTTATTTCTAATGGGAAGCACCTTATTACTAGGTGCTGGAGGGCAAGCAAAAAATGATAACTGGATTTCAATTATTTTAGCAATATTATTGGTAATTCCAATAACTTATGTTTATAGCAAAATAATATCATTATTCCCTGATAAGAATATTTTCGATATTTTTAACATCTTATTTGGTAAAGTAATTGCAAAACTTCTTACCGCTATATATACTTGGTACTTTTTTCATCTTGGTGTACTTGTTCTCCGTAATTTTGGAGAATTTTTAACTACTCAAGCTATGCCTGAAACACCGATGCTTGTACCTATTATTACATTAACACTTTTATGTATTTGGGCAGTTAAATCCGGACTTGAGGCAGTAGGTAGAAGTTCTAAGATTCTTTTTTTGACTTGCATTGTAGTAATAGTAATAATACAATTTCTTGCACTCTCAAAAGAGTCATTACCTAATATAAAGCCTATACTTAAGAACGGATGGAATCCCGTACTTTCAGGAGCCTTTTCAGCTTTTTCTTTTCCTTTTGCAGAAATTATAGCATTTATTGGTTTACCTTATTTTTATAAAGAGAAGGTTAAACCATTTAAGGTTTTATTAATTTCTATTTTAGGTTCAGGTCTTCTTATATTAGTTATAGCCTTTAGAAATATATTAGTTTTAGGTCCAAATAACCTAACTAATACCTATTTCCCTTCATATATAGCTGTTAGTAGAATTCATGTTGGTGACTTTCTTCAAAGAATTGAAGTATCTGTTTCAATAACTTTTGTTTCTTCTGTATTTATTAAGATTAGCATTTGTTTAATGGCTGCTAGCAATGGATTAAAAGCTTTGTTTGGATTAAGTTCTTATAAAACAATAGTTTTTCAATTAGGGTTACTTATGGCTTACTTCTCATATTTTATTTATGGAAATATAATGCAAATGGTTTTTTGGGCCTTAAATATATATCAATATTATGCTTTTCCATTTCAAGTTATAATTCCTATCCTTGTTTTATTAGTTGCTGAAAAGAAGAAATCAAAACTTATCACAAATAATTAAAAGAAGTGAAAATATAAGATTAAAATCTTATATTTTCACTTCTTCTTAACTAATCATAAATATTTTTGGAGAAATATCTATCTCCTCTGTCCGGAAAAATTACCACTATATTTCCTTCTTCTATTTCTTGTGAAAGTTTATATGCAGCTGCCATTGCTGCTCCTGATGATGAGCCAACTAATATTCCTTCTTTTTTAGCCAGTTCTTTTGTATAATAAAAGGCTTCTTCATCACTTATCTTTTTTACTAAATCTATATAATGCTTATCTAAGGTTTTAGGAATAAAATTATTTCCTATTCCCTCTATCCTATAACATCCTTCTTCTCCTCCACCAATAGTGGAGCCATATGGATCAGCTAGTACTCCCTTGATGCTTGGATCTTTCTCTTTAAGGTATTTTAATACTCCAGTAAAAGTTCCTCCACTACCTGCACCAGCTACAAAGTAATCTATATTTCCTTCTAGATCTCTATAAATTTCTTTTCCTGTTGTCTCATAATGAGCGATTGGATTAGCATCATTTTCAAACTGCTTTAACGAAATACTGTTTGGAATTTCCTTCAGTAATTTTTCAGCCACTTCACAGGCACCTGTCATTCCCTCTTCCTTTGGAGTAATGATTAGTTCTGCTCCTAAAGCTTTTAATATTGTTTGCTTTTCAACTGAAAATTTCTCAGGTATAACAAATTTAATGTTATAACCCTTGTTTAATGCACCGATAGCTATTCCAATTCCTGTATTCCCTGCAGTTGCTTCTATAATAGTATCTCCGGGTTTTAATATGCCTTCTTTTTCTGCTTTTTCTATCATATATAATCCAATTCTGTCCTTTGTGCTTCCTCCTGGATTTTGTCCTTCTAGTTTAGCAAAAATATTTACACCATCTTTTATATCAAAATTATTAATTTTAATTAACGGTGTATCTCCTATTAAATCAACAATACTATTAGCATACTTCATTTTATTTTTCCTCTTTACTATTAATTATTGCTTGTTCAATTTCATCTCTTAAATCTTCAAAGTTTTCTATTCCAACTGAAATTCTTAATAAATTATCTTTTATTCCTATTCTTTCTCTAAGCTCAACTGGTAGTGCTGCATGAGTCATGGAAGCAGGATGGCATAATAATGATTCAATTCCTCCTAAGCTTTCTCCAAATGTTATTAATTCTAATGAATTAATAAATTTCTTAAAATCATATCCTTCTTTTAACTTAAATGAAACAACTCCTCCAAAACCTCTTGCCTGAGCTTTTTGTATTTCATGACCTGGGTGATCCTTTAAACCTGGATAAAATACTTCTTCAATAGCCTCATGTGCTTTAAGATATTCTGCTATCTTTTGAGCATTATCTGCATGCTTATCTAATCTAACACTTAATGTTTTTATTCCTCTTACTAATAAATAAGAATCAAATGGAGGAAGTACTGCTCCAATTGAATTTTGTAAAAAGGCTAATCTTTCAGCAATTTCAGTGTTATTTGTAACTGCAAGACCTGCAACTACATCTGAATGTCCTCCTAAGTATTTTGTAGCAGAATGTACTACGATGTCTGCTCCTAAACTTAGTGGATTTTGAAAATATGGAGTCATAAAAGTATTATCAACTATAACAGTTAAATTTCTCTTTTTAGCTTCTTCTGCAACTCTCTTAATATCAGTAATAGATAATAATGGGTTGGTCGGAGTTTCTATAAATACTCCTTTAACATCCTCTGATATAGTAGAAAAATCAAAAGTATTAAAATCTTCAACTATGTCATATTTAAGCCCAAAGTTTGAAAATACTTTATCTATTACTCTAAAAGTTCCTCCATATAGATTATTATTAATTAGAATTCTATCTCCTGATTTAAATAAATTTAATACAGTAGATGTAGCTGCCATACCAGAAGCAAATGCAAACCCTCTTACTCCACCTTCTAGGTCACTTATTAACTTTTCTACTGACTCTCTTGTTGGGTTACCTGTTCTTGCATATTCATATCCAAGATTTACCCCAAATTCTGGTTGTTTAAATGTTGAAGAAAGATATACTGGTACATTTACCGCTCCTGTTGCCTTGTCTGATGAAATTCCTCCGTGAATTACTAATGAATCAATTTTCATAATTTCCTCCTAATTTGTATAATATTTATTTTTCCCCATATGCTAAAAAAATTCCTGTTTGTGTATATTCACCTTTTGAAGATACACCTTTGCATTCTAGCCCCGTTGAGTTTACACTAACATTTTTAAATCCTGCCTTTACCATCCATTCTTCTATCTGCTCATGTGAAAAACCTAACCAAATATCAAACATTTCTTCTCTAGCCCATTCTCCATGATGTTCTTCTACATCTGTAATTACAACTTTTCCATTCTGCTTTAATATTCTATTAAACTCTTCAATTGCTTTAAATGGATTTTCTACATGGTGAAGTGCCATATTAGTAAAGACCACATCTATCGATTCGTCGAATAAAGGTATTTCCTCCATTCCACCTTTTATAGGAAAAATATTGTTGTAGTTTTTGCTTTTAGCAAAGCTATATAGTTCTTTCAGCATATTCTTAGAAATATCTACTGGAAAAACTATCTTTGAAGTTTTTACTGCTTCTAGTGAAATAAATCCCGTTCCACATCCTAAATCTGCTACTATTTTGTCCTTTATATCTACCTTACTTAATGCTACATTTCGAACCTCTTCTTTAAAATAACCTGTCCTAATTTCATTCCAAGAGCTGGCAATACTATTAAAATAATTAACTGAGTTCATCATATCTTAACCCTCCTTAAGGGCTTGTAACTGCGAAACTTAGTTTATGATACTAGACCTTATAAAATATTAATCTAGCATGTTTTTAAATATAGCTCTGCATAAAACCCTTTAAATTTTAAAATCAAATAAAAAAAGAACTCATCACCTAAAGAGGCAGTAAGTCCGCGGTTCCACTCTTCTTAAATCCTTACAAAAGGATTAACTTAATTAAAGTACATATCATACTCTAGCGTAGTAACAGACGCCCCTGCATTGCTTACTATAAATTCAGCTTTGAGTTCAAAGATGCATTCCTTTAAGTCATCCCAAATCTTCCTTTCAGCCAAGGGAAAATCTCTCTGATAGTTTTTCTTAAAGTACTAATTCTTATCATCACTTTTATTTCATACAATTCCTATATGATATATAGTATATGCCTATGAGCTGTTTTTGTCAATAATTTTATAATATAAATTTATCTATTTAATGCAAAAAAGATGGTGTCTCAAATAATATGAGACACCATCGTATATTTGTAAGGGATTATATGGACTAATTTATTTAATTACATTTCCATGAACATTTTAACATCATCTTCTACATTTGTTATTCCACCGATACCAAAGTTTTCAACTAAAACTTTAGCTACATTTGGTGAAAGGAATGCTGGTAATGTTGGTCCTAAGTGAATGTTCTTTACACCTAAGTATAGTAAGCTTAATAATACTATTACAGCCTTTTGTTCATACCATGCAATGTTGAATGCTATTGGTAATTCATTTATATCTTCTAATTCAAATACTTCTTTTAATTTTAATGCTATTAATGCTAATGAGTATGAATCGTTACATTGTCCAGCATCTAATACTCTTGGAATTCCTCCAATATCGCCTAATTCTAACTTATTATATTTATATTTAGCACATCCAGCTGTTAAGATAACTGTATCGTTAGGGATTGCTTTTGCAAAATCAGTATAGTATTGTCTGCTCTTAGCTCTTCCATCACAACCTGCCATTACGAAGAATTTCTTAATTGCACCTGATTTAACTGCATCTACTACCTTATCTGCTAACGCAAATACTTGGTTATGTGCAAATCCTCCGATAATTTCTCCTGTTTCTATTTCAGTTGGAGCTTGACACTTTTTAGCTAATTCAATGATTTCTGAGAAATCTTTTGCTTGTCCATTAACTCCTGCTTCAATGTGCTTGCAACCTTCAAAACCTGATGCTCCAGTTGTAAATAATCTATCTTTATATGAAGCTCTTGGAGGTACAATACAGTTTGTTGTCATCAGTATTGGTCCATTAAAGCTTTCGAATTCTTCATTTTGTTTCCACCATGCATTTCCATAGTTTCCTACGAAGTGTGAGTATTTCTTAAATGCTGGGTAGTAGTGAGCTGGTAACATTTCTGAGTGAGTGTATACATCTACTCCAGTTCCTTCTGTTTGCTTTAATAATTCTTCTATATCCTTTAAATCATGTCCTGAAATAAGTATTCCTGGGTTCTTTCCAACTCCAATGTTTACTTTTGTTATTTCTGGATTTCCGTAAGTTCCAGTGTTTGCCCCATCTAGTAACGCCATAGCGTCAACTCCAACTTTACCAGTTTCTAATGTTAAAGCTATTAATTCTTCTGCTGATAATTTATCATCTAATGTTTTACTTAACGCTTTTTGTAAGAATGCATTAATTTCAGAATTGTCATAATCTAAAGCATTAGCATGCTTTAAGTAAGCAGACATACCTTTTAATCCATAAGTAATTAATTCTCTTAAACTTCTAACATCTTCATTTTCAGTTGCTAATACTCCAACTGTTGGTGCTTTTGCATCAATTTCTTCATTAGTTGTAGCTGTCCATAATGCAGCTTCGCTTAAATCAGCTTTATTTGATAACTTTTCAATTAGTTCATTTTTTATATTAAGGGTTTCTTTTATTCTCTTGTAGAATACTTCATTATCAAAGTTTGCATTTGTGATTGTAGTGAATAGATTTATTGTTACATAATGATCTACTTCTGCTGCAATCTTTATTCCTTCTTCTCTTGCTTTTGTAGTGACTTCTGAAAGCCCTTTAGTTGCATAAATTAAAACATCTTGTAAACCTGCAAGTTCTGGAGTCTTTCCACAAACTCCTTTTATTGTACATCCACTGCATCCAGCGGTTTCTTGACATTGATAACAAAACATACTCATTCTTTAATTCCTCCATTTATATTATAGGGTTTCTTTAGTGAAACATAATTTTTAATGTTTGAAAATGTCGGTACCTGGACATTTTCTGGCATGTATAAATTAATTGTTGAACTTGAAACCCTATTAATTTTTATTTTTGTTCTCTCTTGATCACAAGTTAATTATATTTGCATTTGAAAAGATTTTCGGTAACTAAAGTTACCAATAAAAAAAATCTTACTAAAATAGTAAGATTTTTTCCAAACATTATCTCTTTATTCTTAAATTAGTTAATATTATTTATTTACCTGTACCTTCATAGGCATTTATATACATTTGCTTAATTTCACTCATTAATGGATACCTTGGATTTGCACCTGTACATTGATCATCAAAAGCCTGCTCTACCATTTCATCTAAAGTAGAATAAAATCTATCTTTTGTAACTCCATATTCTGCTATTGTTTTAGGCATTCCTATCTGTGTTTTTAAAACATCTATTTTTTTAATGAGTCTATCTATTTTTTCTTCCTCAGTGTTTCCTCCCAGATTTAAATAATCTGCTATAACAGCATATCTCCATTTAACGTTAGGATATTTGTATTGTGGAAATGCTGCTTGTTTTCTTGGATCATCTACCGCATTAAACCTTATAACTTCATCAATTAACAACGCATTTGCCACTCCATGAGGAACATGGTGCATTGAGCCTAGCTTATGGGCCATAGAATGACATATTCCCAAGAATGAATTAGCAAAAGCCATTCCAGCCATAGTAGCAGCATGTGCCATTTTTTCTCTTGCTTTAACACTAGTAGCTCCGTTATTATATGCCTCTGGCAAGTATTTAAATATCAATCTAATAGACTCTAATGCTAATCCATTAGTATATTCTGATGCTAAAACTGAAGCATAGGCTTCAATTGCATGGGTTAAAGCATCTATACCTGATGCAGCAGTTAAACCCTTTGGCATCTTCATCATAAGCTCTGCATCTACTATTGCCATATCTGGGGTTAGTTCATAGTCCGCAAGCGGATATTTTACTCCAGTTTTTTCATCAGTAATTACTGCAAATGGAGTTACTTCAGAACCAGTTCCTGCTGATGTTGGTACTGCAACAAAATATGCTTTTTCTCCCATTGTAGGGAACTTATAAACTCTCTTTCTAATATCCATAAACCTCATGGCAAGGTCTTCAAATCTTACTTCTGGATGCTCATACATTACCCACATTATTTTAGCTGCATCCATAGGAGAACCTCCACCTAGCGCAATTATAACATCTGGTTTAAAGCTTTCCATCTCATCAGCACCTTTAGTTGCTGTAGCTAATGTTGGATCAGGTTCAACATCAAAGAATATCTTAAAGTCTATATCGCCTTCCTCAAGTACTTTGGTTAATTCATCTGTGTATCCCAAATTATACAAAACCTTATCAGTTACTATAAAAGCCCTCTTTTTACCCATGTCTGCTAATTCTCTAAGGGCCACTCCTAATGAACCATACTTAAAGTAAATTTTTTCTGGCACTCTAAACCAAAGCATATTCTCTCTCCTCTCAGCTACACTCTTTATATTCAAAAGGTGCTTAGGCCCAACATTTTCTGAAACAGAATTTCCACCCCATGACCCGCAACCTAGTGTTAAAGAAGGAGGTAATTTGAAATTATAAATATCCCCAATAGCCCCTTGTGAAGCAGGCATATTTATTATAGTTCTAGCAGTTTTCATTGTTTCTCCAAACCTTTCAATTCTATCTTTAGATCTAATTTGATCTGTATATAAAACTGAGGTATGACCAAAGCCGCCTAGTTCAATTAATCTAACAGCTTTCACTAAGGCTTCATCAAAATTTTCTACTTTATACATAGCTAAAATCGGCGATAATTTTTCATGTGAGAATGGTTCTTCTAATTCTACCGATTCCACCTCACCTATCAAAACCTTAGCTTCTTCTGGCACTGTAATACCCGCAAGTTTACCAATATTATAGGCACTTTGACCTACGATATCTGAGTTAAGCCCTCCTTTATCATTTAAAATTATTGCTCTTACTTTATCTCTTTCCTCTGGATTTAAAATATATGCTCCACGATCTTGTAGTTCTTTTCTAACTTCCGAATATATAGAATCCATAACTACTAACGCTTGCTCAGATGCACAAATCACTCCATTATCAAATGTTTTTGATAATAGAATAGAACTTACTGTAGTTTTTATATGTGCTGTCTCATCAATTATTACTGGGGTATTACCAGAGCCAACTCCTAGAGCTGGTTTACCTGATGAATATGCTGCTTTAACCATAGCAGGTCCGCCTGTTGCTAAAATTATATCAGCTTCCTTCATTACTAATTGTGAAAGCTCAACAGATGGCTCATCAATCCACCCAATAATATTTTCTGGTGCTCCTGCCTTTACTGCAGCTTCTAGCACTATTTTGGCAGCCTCAATAGTTGATTTTTTAGCTCTTGGATGTGGTGAAAAAATAATTCCATTTCTAGTTTTTAGCGATATTAGTGATTTAAAAATAGCTGTTGAAGTTGGATTAGTAGTAGGAATAATAGCAGCCACTACACCAATAGGTTCAACAACCTTAGTAATACCAAAAGGATCATCCCTTTCAAGTATTCCACAAGTTTTCATATCCTTGTATTGATTGTAGATATACTCTGAAGCAAAATGATTTTTGATTACTTTATCTTCTACTATACCCATACCAGTTTCTTCAGTGGCTGCTTTAGCTAATAGAATTCTTGCATTGTTTGCCGCCATTGCAGCTTCTCTGAATATCTTATCTACCTGCTCCTGTGAGTATGTAGAGAATTTCTTTTGGGCTATTCTTATTTCCTTTATTTTTTCCATTAATTCTTGTGAATTTGTTACTTTCATAATGCCCTCCTTAAATTTAAATAGGTTTATGAATAGTATTCACTACTTATTTTCAAAATATCATAAATTCCTTAAGAGTATGAGAAAATTAAACCTTATTTTCTCACTTTAGCTCTTTTATTAAAGTATAAGTATCTAATATTTCGTGTAACATTATATGAAATATTAATAGTATATAAATTGAGAGTATTTTAAAAAATGTATCGTATGAAAGTAAAATTATTTATGAGGGGGATGTAAATGAAATTTTGTACTAAATGTGGAAGTCCTATTTCCGATGACATGAAAATTTGTCCGAAATGTGAACAACTAACACAAAATGAAATACCTGATTTAGATGCAAAATCTAAGGTAATGAAAAGGAATTTATCTAAAAACAACATTCCTAAGAAAAGATCTTCAAACTTTACTGTAAAAATACTAATAGGTTTATTATTATTTCTTGTAGTATTAGTTGTGGTGTTCTTTAATAAAATAAAGGGAGAATACTATATATATAAATATAAAAACACAGAAATAACATCCAAAAAGATAGATTATGCAGTAAATGCAGTGAAAACACTAGAGACAAGCAATGCTAAGGATTTACTTAAAAATTCGCTAATTGAAATGTCTAAAACAGATATAGATACTGCTGAAACTAAACTTAAAGAAGTATCTAGTTTATTATCTAAAGATGAATATCAAAGCATAGCTGGAGAGATTAAAGAAAATAGAATAAATAAACTTTATGCTGAAGGCAGATATGAAGATATAATTAAAGAATTTGTAGAGATAAATAAGTTAGGCGGAGATTTTAAATCTAATGTGAATTATGACAATGTTATGCTAAATATTTCTTCAAAGATAACAAATACGCGATTAGAAAATTCAAAAGGATTACTTATGAAGTATGACGGTGTTTACTATGATGATTTTGATGGAGATTCTTTTGATGAAATAATACATTTGCAAAATATGAATTACAATTATGGTGCAGTATCAAAACTCGACTTGTATAAAATCACCAACGGACAATATAAAGTAGTTGATACTAAAACATTTAGTGAATATTGGAATTCAGAAATACAAGGAGTATATGAATTTGCTAAAGGAGTAAAAGGAGCATTTATTCATTACAGTAATAGCTCTGGAGAATCTTGTACAAGTGTTTTTGGATTTGATAATAAAGAAATAATATTTAAAGGTGCAGTAATTGCTAATAACTATACAATGCCAGATGATATTGATAGAGATGGTATTTATGAAGTGGTTGGAAATAATCTAACAGCATCATCTTCAACTATTTTAAAAAAATGGTTCAAAATTTACGAAGATGGAAGAACTCCAACAGAAGTAAAATCAGTAGTAGAACAAGTTGCTAATGTATCAAATAATTCTAATGAGTATATCTTCGAAGACAGTTATAAAAGATACCTAACTGATGGTGATTTAATGTGGTTAAGCAAAGAAGAATTAGCAATTGCTAGAAACGAAATATTTGCACGTCACGGTTATGTATTTAAGATGGATGAATTCAAGGATTATTTTAACTCTAAAAGTTGGTATGTTCCTAATCCAAATTATGATGGAAGTGATTCGGCTTTAAATGAATATGAAATAGCCAATTATATGCTAATTCAGGAATGGGAGAAAAAATATTAATGAAAAAATTAATCCTTGGAATATTGTGTATAATAATCCTATTTTCTTTATCGAGTTGTAAAGATAAAAGAAAAGAAGTGGGGTTAGAAAAACAAACTGACGAAGTTGAAATAACAAATGAAGAAACTAAGACATTAAATGAAAACGTTAAAGAAGAAAACAAAGATATAATTAAGGATACACCTGTAATTAAAAAAAAGGTTGTTATAGATCCTGGTCACTCCTCTAATGGAAATAGGGAACAAGAAAAAATATCACCTGATTCAAATACCATGAAAATCAAAGATCCAGGGGGAGCACAAGGAGTAGTAACTGGTACACCTGAATATGTAGTGACTATGGATGTATCATTAAAACTTAAGGCTTTATTAGAACAAAATCAAGTTGAGGTTATAATGACCAAAACTCAAGATATTGAAAGCCCTGGCAATATAGAGAGAGCAGAGATAGGAAATAATAATAATGCTAATTTAACAATAAGAATTCACTGCGATTCTGTAAATAGCAGAAGTGTAAAAGGTGCTTCAATGCTAGTACCAGCCCCAATTGGTTATGCTAAAGATATAAGTACAGTGAGCAGAAAGTACGGAGAAACTATACTAAATGATTTAATAGCTTCAGCTGGTATGAGTAATCGTGGTATTTCTGAAAGAAGTGATCTAACAGGCTTCAATTGGTCAAAGGTTCCAGTAGTATTAGTAGAGATGGGTTTTATGTCTAATCCAGAAGAGGATAAGCTATTAAGCAACCAGGAATATCAAAATAAATTGGCAGAAGGATTATGTAATGGAATATTACATGCGTTAAATAATTAAAAAAATGAGAGATTGCCTAAAAGTAAAATAAAACAGCCCATTTATGGGCTGCCTTATTTTAATCTATCTATCTTTTCTATAAGCCTTCTCATTAGCATCGAATTCAAAGTTGACTTTATTCCTAAGATCCTTGGAATATTCTTTTCTAAAGTCCTTTGAAAATACATATTTAATTACACTCATTAAAATCAACTCCTTATTTTATGTTGGATAATTATTCTTATTTAATAATTATTATATGCTTATTGTTTCATTTTATCAACACTTTTATACATTATTTTTTTAAAAAAATAAATCCCTAGCTCTACATCAACTCATAGCTAAGGATTTATTTTAAAAATTTTATTTAAATAATACCTGACCATTTTCAATTTTATCTATAATGGCTAAAGATTCTACTTTCACTCCTAAGTCTTCAATTACCTTTCTTCCGGGTTGAAATCCTTTTTCAATGATTATTCCAACAGCCACAGGCTCTGCTTCACCTTGTTTCACAATATCTATTAATCCACAGGCTGCGCAACCATTTGCTAGAAAATCATCTATAATTAAAACTCTTTCTCCCTTATTAATAAATCTCTTACTTACAACCACATCATAATCTTTATTTTTAGTAAATGAATGTACATTAGAATGATAAAGCTCATTATCTAAATTTGAAGCTAATGACTTCTTTGCAAAAACTACTGGCACATAATCAAAATATTGTGCAATTATAGTTGCAATTCCTATTCCTGAAGCTTCGATTGTGAGTATCTTGTCTATTCTTTCTCCTTTAAATCTTTCTTTAAATTCTTTCCCCATTTCATTGAATAATCTTACATCCATTTGATGATTTATAAAACCATCAACTTTTAGAATGCTATCTCCAATAACTTTTCCTTCTTCTCTAATCTTCTTTTTTAGTAATTCCATAACTTTCCTCCAAAAAATAAAAACCTATGGTTTTTAAGTATTCTTTTTCTATAAATTTTAAGAAAAAGCTATTACTCCAGCCCATAGGTTCTACATACAATATTAAAGTTCGTAGCTAGATAATTTAAGGTTATCTCTAGAGACACTTGGACCATATTTCCATGTATATACGAACTGAAGTTTATATTCACTTTTGATTGTATGTTATATTATTTTTGCAAAAAAAGCAATATATTTTAAATTTCTACATCTTTATCATAATCAATATTCTTTAATCCAAAACCAAATAATTTAAGAAACTCTTCTCTAAATCCCTCTGCATCAGATATTTCTGTTATATTTTCACTATTTATTTTTTCCCAACGTTCAATAACTTCCTTTTGAACGTCATCTCTAAGCTCTAAATCATCTATTCTTATTCTTCCTTCAGAATCTAATTGCAAATCCCCGCCATAAATTCTATCACTGAAAAGCCTATAAATTTGTTCTATACACCCTTCATGTATTCCTTTTTCTTTCATTACTTTATAAAGTACAGAAATATATAATGGTACTATTGGTATAGCCGATGACGCTTGAGTAACTAATCCTTTATTTACTGAAACGTAAGCTTTTCCATCAACTTCACTTAATAATTCATTTATTTCTTTTGCCTTAATATCTAAATCCTTTTTAGCCATTCCAATTGTTCCATCATTGTACATTGGATAAGTTAATTTAGGTCCTATGTATGAATAAGCTAAAGTCTTTACGCCAGTATCTAAAACATCTGCTTCTTTTAATGCCTCAATCCAAAGCTTCCAGTCTTCTCCACCCATAACTTTTACTGTGTCATGTATTTCTTTTTCTGTAGCAGCTGTAACTTCTACATTAGATATTTTAAAAGTAAGAAAATCAAAAGTATTACCAGAAAAATTCTCACCAATTGTCTTAATTACTGAACTATATACCTCTCCTGTTTTAGGATCAGTTCTTCTAGGTGATGCTAGTGAATATATTATTAAATCAACTTTTCCCATATTACTTTTTATTTCATTTATAACTTGCTCTTTAATCTCATCTGAAAAAGCATCCCCGTTAATACTTTTATGAAATCCGCCTAATTCTTTTGCAAATTTCTCGAATGCTTTTGTATTATACCAACCAGGAGTTGCTGTTCTTTTACCATTAGATTCTTTTTCAAAACTTACTGCCAAAGTATTTGCTCCAGCACCAAAAGCTGATACAATTCTTGATGATAAACCATATCCTGTTGAAGCACCAATAACTAGAACATTTTTAGCTCCATTAACGGTACCTTTTTCTTTAACATATTCAATCTGTTCTTTAACATTTTCCTCACAGCCTAAAGGATGGGCTGCAGTACATATAAATCCCCTAAATTTTGGTTCAATTTTCATTATAAAAATCCTCCAATTATTTTCGTATAAAAAAGTTTGATAATCAAAATATTTTACATATAAATTATATTAACACAAAATCCTTTTTTAGTCATTATTTTTTTGGTATAATATTTTTAGTTAAACGTTTAGGGGGATTACAATGGAAAGTGACAGTAGTATTATTTATTATTATTCAAGAACAAAAAATACTAAAACCGTAGCCAAAGATTTAGGAGAACTATTAAATTGTCCTGTTGAGGAAATAATCGATTGGAAAAAAAGAAAAGGATTTACTAAATTCATTATTAGTGGATATGAGGCAAGGCAAGAGAAAGAAACCAAGATTGCTCCAATTACTAAAGAGCCAAAAGATTATAAGCATATTATAATAGGATTCCCTGTCTGGGCTTCCAAGATACCGCCTGCTATTAGAACCTTTATTAATCTTTATAAAAAAGACATTAAATCTATTAGCTTATTTTGCACTCAAGGTGGAAATGGTGGTGAAGCTGCTTTTTCTATTATAGAACAACTTCTAAATATAAATTCAAATTTTAAAGTTACAATTACTAAATCTGAAGTTAGTAAATTAAGTTACATGAATAAACTCGAAAAATTCTTAGATCATTAAAGAAAAAACTCGGTTACCCGAGTTTTTATTTTTTATATTAACCTAGTTACTATTATGGAAATGATTCCTCCAACGATTGCACAACATGGTATTGTTAATACCCAAGTTGATACTATATTTTTGGCAACTCCCCATCTTACTGCTGATAATCTTTTAGATGCTGACACTCCCATTATTGCTGTAGAAACTATATGTGTTGTACTAACTGGCGCATCTAACATAGTAGCTGTAAATATAACTGCAGAACTTGATAAGTCAGCTGCAAAACCAGAAGCTGGAGTTAACTTTGCCATACCACTTCCCATAGTCTTTATAATCTTCCAACCACCTATAGATGTTCCTAATGCCATAGCTGCGGCACATGCAATTTTTACCCATAAAGGTACATGGAATGTTTCTATATATCCTCCACTAACTAAAGCTAGAGAAATTATACCCATAGACTTTTGAGCATCATTACTTCCATGATTAAATGCTAAAAAAGCTGCAGAGAATACTTGTGCTTTTAAAAATCCTTTTGTTGCTTTCATTGGCTTTGCTCTTCTAAATATCCAATTAATTAATGTCATTATTATAAATCCGACTATAAATCCGATTACTGGTGATAAGAAAAGCCATAAAACAACTTTCTTAAGAAATGTAGGCCAATTTATTATATGTACTGTTCCTGAGAATGCTATTGCTGCTCCGATAAGGCCTCCAATTAATGCATGGGATGAACTACTTGGAATTCCGAAATACCAAGTTATCAAATTCCATAGTATAGCTGCAATTACAGCTGCTAGTACTACTTTTTCTGGTGCTCCTCCTGAGAAAACTATTCCTCCTCCAATTGTAGTAGCTACCTTTGTACTTATTAAAGCACCCGTAAAATTTAAGCATGCTGACATAAGTATAGCTTTTTGAGGAGATAATGCTCTTGTAGTAACTGAACTTGCGATAGCATTAGCTGTATCATGAAACCCATTTATAAAATCAAAAGCTAATGCAAGGATAACTATAATACTCGTAATTACTAATGCTGAATTAAACATGTTTCATTACAACTCCTTCAACTAAGTTAGCTAAAGTCTCGCAAGAATCTAAAGTTTTCTCTAATTTTTCATAAAGATCTTTCCATACTATTATTTCTATTTCTTTTACATCTGTAGTAAATAATTCTCTCATAGCTTCTCTATAAGCGAAATCTCCTTCTGTTTCTAGAAGATTAATTTCCACAATTGATTGTTTAGTATTATTATTCTTTTTAAAATCTTTAAGCGCTACAAATAATTCTTGTAATTTTACTGCACTTTTATCAATTAATTCAATCATTTTATAACTTTTTTCTCTACTAGTTTTGATATTATACATTAGATATCTTCCAGCTAAATCTTCAATATTATCAATTACGTCGTCTAGCCTATTTGTAATCACTAAGATATCTTCTCTATCTAAAGGTGTAATGAAATTGTTATTTAATTCTTCAAATATTCTATGCGCAAGATCATCACCTTTGTGTTCAATATCTTTTAGTTTCAAACTTCTTTCTTCTAAAGTATTTGTGTCTTTTGCGAAACCTACTAGTTCCTTTGATGCCTCCTGAATTAATTCTGAAAAGTCGATAAATAAATCAAAGAACTTATCGTTTTTAGGTGAAAAGTTAAACATAATACCAATCCTTCCTTTTAATTATCACATACTAATAAATAATAACACTCCAATGTTAAGTTTATATTAAGAAAGTTAATATTTCTATATTAAAGTTATGAAAATGTAAAAAAGATAAAATTTACTCATTTTAATTTTAGTTTAGCATATGTAAATATTTACTTTTTGATTTTTTGTTATTATATTGTAGTTTGGCTAACAATAACTTAATTAATACTACTGAATTTTTGGTGATTATAACCTAATTTTTACCTTTATCAGCTTATTTTTTGTAATTTAATTAACAAAAAAGAGATGGAATAAATCCATCTCTTTTAATTTACATATAATTATTGGTTAGCTAATTTCTTGTAACCTTCTAATCTTTCCATTGCATCTTTGTATGTCTTTTCAAATAATGCATCTGCAGCTTCTGGGAATGCCTTAGCAAGTGAAGAGTATCTAACTTCTCCCATTAAGAATTCTTTAAAGTCAGCTGTTGGTTCTTTAGAATCTAATGTGAATGGGTTCTTTCCTTGTTCTTTTACTAATGGATTGTATCTGTACATTGACCAGTATCCACAAGCAGTTGCTCTCTTAGCTTCTTCTTGGCTGTTACCCATTCCTATTTTTAATCCATGATTGATACATGGTGCATAACCTATGATTAATGATGGTCCCTTATAAGCTTCTGCTTCTGCAATAGCTTTAAGAACTTGGTTCTTATCTGCTCCCATATTAACTTGAGCTACATATACATAACCATATGTCATAGCCATCATTCCAAGGTCTTTCTTCTTAGTCTTCTTACCACTTGCAGCAAATTTAGCTATTGCAGCAGTTGGTGTAGATTTTGAAGATTGTCCACCTGTATTTGAGTAAACTTCAGTATCAAATACGAATATATTTACATCTTCTCCTGAAGCAAGTACGTGGTCAACTCCACCGTATCCGATATCGTATGCCCATCCGTCTCCTCCGAAGATCCATTGAGATCTCTTAACGAAGTAGTCTTTTTCTGATAATATTTCTTTAGCAATTTCAGTACCAGATTTTTCTAGAGCAGCAGTTAATCTTTCAGCTCTATCTCTTGTTCCAGCACCTTCGTTCATATTATCTAACCAATCTTGTAATTCAGCTTTTGCTGAGTCTCCTGCAGCTATAGCAGCTTGAGCTTTTTCAGCTATTCTATCTCTTATAGCTTTAACTCCTAAGAACATACCTAATCCATATTCAGCATTATCTTCGAATAATGAATTTGCCCATGCTGGACCATGTCCATTGTGGTTTACAGTATATGGAGTTGAAGGAGCAGATCCTCCCCAAATTGAAGAACATCCAGTAGCATTAGATATCATCATTCTATCACCAAATAATTGAGTTATAAGCTTAGCATATGGAGTTTCTCCACAACCTGCACAAGCACCTGAGAACTCAAGTAATGGTTGTTCAAATTGGCTACCTTTTAATGTTAATTTATTCATTGGGTTAGCTTTTGGAGCTACCTTTTCAGTTACATAATCCCAGTTTGGAATCTCAACGTGTTGTGATTCTTGTGGTTTCATGATTAATGCTTTTCCTGGAGCTGGACATACTTGAGCACAGTTTCCACAACCTGAACAATCTAATGGACTTACTGCCATAGTGTAGCTTAGTGGTTCCTCTGTCTTTAATGCCTTAGCAGGAACTAATTTTAATCCTTCTGGTGCTGCTGCTTTTTCAGCATCTGTTAATAAGAATGGTCTTATTACAGCATGAGGACATACAAATGAACATTGGTTACATTGAATACATTTATCTGCTTGCCATTCAGGAACATTTACAGCAATTCCTCTCTTTTCGAAAGCTGCAGTACCTTGTTCGAATGTACCATCTTCCATTCCTACAAATGTTGAAACTGGAAGTGAATCTCCTTCTAATCTGTTCATTGGAATAACTATATTCTTAACGAAGTCTGATTTCTTCTTAGTATCAACAACTTCTTCATCTACAGCTGTTTTCCAAGCTTCTGGTATTTTAATTTCAACCATTGATTCGATACCTCTATCGATAGCTGCGTTGTTCATGTTAACAACTTTTTCACCCTTCTTACCATAAGAAGTTACAACAGCATCTTTTAGGTATTTAACTGCATCTTCAACTGGGATAATGTTAGCTAACTTGAAGAAAGCTGATTGCATTATCATGTTGATTCTTCCACCAAGACCTATTTCTTGAGCTATTCCAACAGCATTTAAAGTGTAGAACTTAATGTTGTTGTTAGCAATAAATCTCTTATATGATGCAGGTAATTTTTCTTCTAACTCTTCTGGAGTCCAGATAGTGTTTAATAAGAAAGTTGAACCTGGTTTTAATCCATCAAGTACATTGTACTTATGAACATAAGATTGGTTAGAACATGAAACAAAGTCTGCTTTGTTTATTAAATATGGTGATTTAATAGCCTTCTTACCAAATCTTAAGTGAGATACTGTAATTCCACCTGATTTCTTTGAATCATAGAAGAAGTATCCTTGAGCATACATGTCTGTATGGTCTCCAATAATTTTGATTGCACTCTTGTTTGCTCCAACAGTACCATCTGATCCTAATCCCCAGAACTTACAAGCTGAAGTTCCAGCTGGAGTAGCATCTATATCTTCAGTAACATTTAAGGAAGTGTTTGTAACATCATCAACAATACCTATAGTAAATCCATTTTTAGGTGCATCTTGTGCTAAGTTAGCATAAACTGCAGCAATATGTCCTGGATTTGGATCTTTTGAACCTAAACCGAATCTTCCACCTACAACTAATGGAGCATCAGCTTGTCCAAAGAATGCATTTCTTACATCTAAGTATAATGGTTCACCAGCAGATCCTGGTTCTTTTGTTCTATCTAATACAGCTATCTTCTTAACAGTAGATGGGATAGCTTTTAATAATCTTTCATTTGAGAATGGTCTAAATAATCTTACTTTAACAACACCGACTTTTTGTCCGTTTGCATTTAAGTAATCAACAGTTTCTTCACATACATCTGTTGCAGAACCCATAGCAACTATTACTCTATCTGCATCTGGTGCACCATAGTAATCGAAGCAGTGATATTCTCTACCAGTTAATTTAGTAATTTCAGCCATGTAGCTTTCAACTGTTTCTGGTAATGCATCATAGAATTTATTTACAGATTCTCTTTCTTGGAAGTAGATATCTGCATTTTGAGCTGTTCCTCTAGTAACTGGGTGATTTGGATTTAATGCTCTTTCTCTAAATGCTTTTATAGCATTCCAGTCAACTAATTTAGATAATTCATCATATTCTAAAACTTCAATTTTTTGAATTTCATGAGAAGTTCTGAAACCATCGAAGAAGTTTAAGAATGGAATTCTTGTTTTAATAGCAGTTAAATGAGCTACTGCTGCTAAATCCATAACTTCTTGTACTGAACCTTCAGCTAACATTGCAAAACCAGTTTGTCTTGCAGCCATAACATCTTGGTGGTCACCAAATATGTTTAATGATGATGTAGCTAATGCTCTAGCTGATACATGTAAAACTCCTGGTAACATTTCTCCAGCGATTTTATACATGTTTGGTATCATTAATAATAAACCTTGAGAAGCAGTGAATGTAGTTGTTAATGCTCCAGCTTGTAATGAACCATGAACTGCTCCAGCTGCTCCAGCCTCTGATTGCATTTCCATAACTCTTACAGGTTGTCCAAATATGTTCTTTCTTCCTTGTGCTACCCATTCATCAACATGTTCTGCCATAGGTGATGATGGTGTGATTGGATATATTGCAGAAACTTCAGTAAATGCATATGCTATATGAGCTGCTGCAGTATTACCATCCATAGTTTTCATTTTTCTCATTTTGTTGACCCCTCTTTCTAAATGGTAAAATGATTTATTTTATTATGTTTCTAAACATAATATTTTTTTAGAAACATAGAAAAAACTTTTTTCTATTCGGCTAGTTTTCTACCGAATTCCTTTGCTAAATCTAATTCATCTTGATCTGGTGACTCTTTTACTGCAAGTTCTCCAATAACATTAAAATCATAAGATTTCATTCTATTAGACCATTCTTGCATAAATGCGCCATTATCCCATCCATACGAACCAAATAAGACAAGTTTTTTATTACCATTAGGTAATAATTTAAATTCATTCACAAAAGGTTCCATTTCCTTTTGCTCTATTCTGTTGTTATCCATAGAAGGACTTCCTAAAGCAACACTGTCTGCTTCTGTTATATCAGAAACTTTTGCATCTGCAACATGCTTTATTAACACTTCAGCTCCAGCTTCTTTAGCACCTTCAGTAATAGCATTTGCTAAAACTTCAACATTTCCGCCATTACTCCAATAAATGATACTCACTTTTTTCATATAAAGCACCTCGTTTTGTTAAATAATTAACAATTCGTTTGTTTAAGCTTATTTCCCACATGGAAACTCACAATACTAATTATATATCATGGAAAATATTTTGCAAGTTTCATATTAAAAGAAATATTAAGCGTTTATACTAGTCTAGCTTCATTTTACCAACCCTCTGCCTAAATTTCTACAAATTGCTCAATAATTTAACTTTATTTCATATTTTTATAGGAATACTCGTTTTTCTTTAAATTTTCTCAATTTTTAGACAAATTAATCAATTTGTCTAGCAATTATTTTTTCATGTTATCCATTATTACATTTATTATTGCTTCTACACCATTACTCATGCTACTTTTTCTCATAGCATTCTTAAGAACATCTCCCTCTTTTTTCAACCTCTGAATTGATTCAAAAAGGGTATCTTTATTTAAGTTTTCCTCTTCAAGCACTAAGCAAAACCCTTCTTTTTTAAAAGAATTAGCATTTAAAATTTGATCTCCCCTACTGGCTTTCTTTGATAATGGAATTAATAACATAGGTTTTTGAAGTGATAAAAATTCAAATATGGAGTTAGACCCAGCTCTTGAAACTACATAATCTGAGCTCTTCATTAGGTGAGATAGCTCATTAGATACATACTCAAATTGAGCATAACCTTCAACTTTATCTAGTGACTTATCAAAGTTTCCTTTACCGCATATATGAATAATGTTAAACTCTTTTAATAATTCAACTAATTTTTCTCTTAGTGCATCATTAATAACCTTAGATCCTAAGCTTCCTCCCATTACCAATATTATAGGTTTATTGGTTTTAAATCCAGCAATCTCTTTTCCTTTTACAATATCTCCATTTATTATATCGTCTCTTATGGGAGAACCTGTAAGCACACCCTTATTATTCTTCACATAATTTAAGCTTTCTGGAAATGTAACACATAATTTATTACAAAATGGAGCACTTAATTTATTAGCAAGTCCCGGTGTAATATCAGATTCATGAGCAACAACCGGAATCTTTTTTATGGTTGCTGCCATTACAACTGGAACAGCAACAAATCCTCCCTTTGAAAATACTACATTAGGTTTTTCTTTAGATAATATTCTCAATGCCTCAATCAACCCTTTAGCTACTTTGAAAGGATCAGAAAAATTTTTAAAATCAAAATATCTTCTTAATTTTCCAGAACTAATTGAATAATATTGTATTTTTTCCTTCTCAATTATCTCCTTTTCTATTCCATCTTTACTTCCTATATACTTTATCTCAAAACCTTTTTGTTTAAGTTTGGGCACCAATGCAAGATTCGGAGTTACATGTCCAGCTGTTCCTCCACCCGTCATAATTATCTTATACAAAAAATCATCTCCCTTTATTAACTAAACCTACATGATAATATATCTTTGATTATGAATTTATTTCAATAGATATTCATATATATTTTTCTCATGTAAGTAAAATTCTACATTAATTTTATAGACTCAATTTTAATTTGAATTGATTTATTATCCTTGTATTCATTAATACTTGGATAATATACCACTGCACATTTAATATTGCAATAACTACTTTCCTCAATCTCAATAGCTTTTTCTTTTCCATATTTTCTAAATAGCATTTCTCTGAACTCTTCTCCAATATTAAAAGCTATTCCAGAAATATTTTGGTTATTACCAAAGCTAAAACTTACTCTAATTGAATTTTTATCGGCACCAATAAACCACACACGCTTAATAAAAATATCTTTTTCTCCAAAAAGAGGTTTAGGATTCCCTTTTCCAAATGGAGCTAGCGCTTCTAACTCTTCTATAATTTCAAAACTTATTTTTTTAAATGATAGTTTTGTATCTATTTTAATTTCAGGAACTAAGTCCTCATTTGTTAACTTGCAATTCTCTAATAACTTTTCTCTAAGAAGAGGCAAATTTTCTTCTTTAGTAGAAAGTCCTGCTGCCATTGGGTGCCCCCCAAACTTTGAAATTATCTCTTTACACTTAGAGAGTTCCTTATACATATCGTATTTTTCTATACTTCTCCCTGACCCCTTAGGCATATCTTTACCAGAGGTCATTATTATAGCTGGAACATTGTATTTCTCTCTTACTCTTCCTGCTACTATACCTGCAAGGCTTTCATGAATAGAAGGTTCATATATAAGCATAACCTTATCCTTCTCATACCCTCCATTTTTAATTTTATCTATTACCTTCTCTAAGCTTTCGCTTGTCATCTCTTGTCTTTCTCTATTTAACTCAAGTAATCTTTTAGCTAGTTTACTTGCCTCCGCTTCATCTTTGCACATTAATAACTCTAATGCCACATCTGCAGTTTCTAATCTTCCAGTAGCATTTATGCACGGGCCGAGTATAAAACCTAAATGATATTCATTTATATTTTTATCCTTTAAATTATTAGCTTCAATTAATGCTTTTAATCCTAAATTATCCGTATTATTTAATTTTTTAAGGCCTTCTTTAACTATAATTCTATTTTCTCCTAGCAAATCCACTACATCACAAACTGTTGCTATAGTTACAACTTCTATTAAATAATCCATTCTCTTTGTCTCAATTCCTAATTCCATCGCAAGAGAACAAATAAATTTATAGGCGATACCTGCTCCACAAAGTACTTTGAAAGGATATCTACACCCTTTTTGCTTTGGGTTAATAATTGCATCTGCTGGTGGAAGTTTTTCTTCATTTATACCTTGTGAATTTTCTATGAAAGGTACATCGTGATGATCTGTCACAACTACTGTCATTCCTAAACTTTTAGCATAATCAATTTCTTCATATGCAGATATACCATTATCACATGTAATAATAAATTGGCATCCTTCTTCATAAAGTTTCTTTATTCTATCTAAATTCATTCCATATCCTTCATTTTCTCTGTGCGGAATATGATATGAAACTATTGCTCCACATGCTTTTAACCCACTTAGCAATACATAAGTGGAACTAACACCATCACAATCATAATCACCATATACAAGTATAGGAATTTTTTTTATAATTGCTTCTTTAATTAATTTTACACCCTTATCCATGTCTTTCATAAGAATTCCATCATGAAGATCTTTTAATTCCCCATATAAAAATTCTTTTGCTTGTTCTTTAGTACTTATTCCTCTATTTTCAAGAATGGTACCTATATATTCTGGTATTTCTAATTGCTCATAAAGAAAATTCTTCTTTTCTGAAGAATTTCTCATTGTCCATTTATCGTTCATTATTTCTCCTTATTTCAATATTTGAATAGATGGGTCTCTAATAATCTTCTTTGCTGTTTGATAAATTAACTGAATGTCGATTCCCTTCAAAATATCTTTATAATTTAAACATTCAATTCCTTTATTATACATTATTTCATTTGTAGTAACATACTTAGCAAGCTCTACTCCTCTTTCAAGCCAAAAATCTCTTTTCAATATGAGCCTTTTAACTAAAACATCCAATTCTTTATTAGTTAATTCTTTTACTTTTTCTATTGATTCTTTTAATATAATGTCTATACTCTCTAGGGTGTTACAAATATTCTCTTTGGAAGTTGATGTATTTATTGCAAGAAGCCTTATTCCTTTTTCATTTTTAAATTCAGTTGAAATATCATACGCATAACCTTTTGTATTTCTTATTTCTTCGAATAACAACGAGCTTACCCCTTCTCCAAGTAGCATAGAATATAATCTTAAGGCCTCTGTTTCTAATTCATTAAGCTCTTCTATATCAAAAATATATTCAATTTTAGCGCCACTAAATCCACTTACTTCTTTTTCATAACGTCCTGTCATATTTTTCTCTGTCGGAATCTTTACTCTATTATATTTTTTCTCGTTTATATTAAAGTCTTTAAGTTCTTTTAGTATTTCATGTTTTTCTAAAGATGAAACAATAGTAATTACACAATTCTCTGCAACATAATGTGTGTTATAAAAATCCTTCAATTCTTTTATTGATATTGACTTAATTGATTGCTCGTTTCCTATTATTGTTTCACTTATTCTTCTTTCCTTATATGAATTAATGAACAATTCATCTTCACAGTATTGAGAGAAATCTTCTTTCCATTCATTAGCTTCTTGCTGTATTACACTTATCTCTTCATTAAAACCAGCTTCACTAAAAGATGGGTTATTTATTATATCTGAAAACAACCCGAATCCTTTTACAAAATCATAGCTAGAACACGTGCCATAGTAAATTACATATGGATAATTGGTCATTGCATTATTAAATGCAAAAAGCCCATCTAACTCAACATTAATTTCTTTTTCACTTCTAGTCTTTGTCCCTTTAAACACCACATGCTCTAGTGCATGGGCTACTCCTAAGCTAAATCCTACCTCACTGTTAGCCCCTGCCTCAAAACCTATACAAAATGATGTCATTTCTCCATCTACTTTTTTATATAAAACTCTAACTCCATTATCTAGAATAATTTTTTCCATCATTAATTCTCCTAAGAAAGTAATTTACCTTATATTTTATCATCTTTAAATAATCTTTTAAATAAAAAGAGATTTAAAACAAGGTTATTTCCTCATCCTAAATCTCTTAAGCTCTAAATTTCTAATCTAAAATAATTTATTATATAGCATTCCTTCTCTAAGAGAAGCTGCTTTTTCATTTTCTTCAAAGTACTTTAGTATTTCATAAGAAAATTCTAAAGCTGTAGCTGGCCCTCTACTAGTTATTATATTTTCATCAATTACAACTAAATCTTCTTTAGGTATTGCATTATTATGATCTAATTGTCCTTCATAACCTGGATAGCAAGTACTTGATCTACCACTTAAGATTCCAGCTTTTGCAAGAACTATTGGAGCTGCACATATTGCTGCAACCAATTTGCCTGTTGCAAAATAGTCTTTAACTAACTCTATAACTCTTACATCTTCTCTTAGGTTATCAGCACCCGGTTGACCTCCTGGTAAAATAATTCCATCATAATGATTTAATTCCCCATCTACAATACTTCTGTCACATTTAACTGTAATACCATGAGAACCTGTTACCTCAGTATCTCCAAGTGCAACCATATCACAGACTACATCAGCTCTTCTTAATACATCAACCACCGTTAATGCTTCAATTTCTTCAAATCCTTCAGCTAACAGTATTATTGCTTTTTTCATTAAGATCACCCCTCTACTTGAAATTGACCTCCTTCACAAAATCCTCAAATACAACAATCATAAGACTATTTCCCCTACCTGCTCTATTTTGAAGCTTAATGTCTTCTAAGACAATTTCTCGTTTCTCTTTTTTCTTAGATATAATTATTACCTTTTTAAGATAATTATAGCCACATTTCTCTCCATTTACAATTAAAGTTTGTAAACATTTTCCCATTATAACTTCATCTTCTTCTTTTAATGAGATTCCTGTAACTCCAGAAGCTACTTTTCCCATTACACTTACACTAGCACCCTCAAATAATATGCCCATTGCTTTTTTAGTTATTATCAAAATATTAGGATTATCTCCCATCTTGGAAACTGATACAACCCTATCACCTGAAGTTTTTAATTTATATCCTATAGTATTATTATAATCTCCCTCAAAATCCTTAAGTGACGTTTTCTTTATTAAACCATTCTTAGTAAAGAAGTATATATATTCTTCTCCATAATAATCATCAACTGAAATGATCTCAACAACCTCTTCACCTTGTTCAAATCCACTTACAATCTTATTAAGTTCTATTGAATCAATTTCCTCAACTAAGGCACTCTTAAATTTAAATACTTTTCCTAAGCTTGTAAATATTAATACATCATTTAAGGAATTGG
This sequence comes from Clostridium sp. 'White wine YQ', assembly GCF_028728205.1. Classification (NCBI taxonomy): domain Bacteria; kingdom Bacillati; phylum Bacillota; class Clostridia; order Eubacteriales; family Clostridiaceae; genus Clostridium; species Clostridium sp. 'White wine YQ'. Next base: position 244,091 of record NZ_JAQYUU010000001.1, on the reverse strand, counting down.
TTACACAGGACATCAATGAAGCTTGAACTCTTCCTTCTTTTATAACCTTTAATTGACCTTTTTTATCTAGCCCAATTGTAAAATCTATCGGATGATATTCTTCTACATATGTGGCATTTCTAACAAAATCTTCACTAGATAAAATACATAATGCTTGAGGGTGAATATTTCTATCTGCATCTTCAAGTTTTGGCTCGTTCACAGTAAAAATCAATCCATTTTCACTTTCAATTTTTATATATCTCTCAATTTTTTCACTTTCAAAAAGATCCACTCTTAGCAGCTCATCACCTTCTTTTAGTTTAAGAGCTTGAAGTTTAGTATATCCTGTAATGAATTTATCTACCGTACTCTTTTTAATACTGCCCTTCGTAGTTATAAATTGAAGTGAATAATTAGGTGTGAAATTATCAATAACTAATGCACCAACTATCTTTTCATTATCTAAGTTAAGACTTCTTAAGATTTCGTCTGCTTTTATTCCTTTATCTTTCCACTTCATTTCTGGAATATCATTAATCTTTATTTGATACATATATCCACTTTTAGTGAAAAGCTCAATTGATTCTCTCGTATTACCTGATAAGAGATAAGCTAAGGAATCTCCTTCTCTATATTCAATATCTTCTGGATTAGAATTGCTTCTATTATAACTCTTTAGAGGAATTCTTTTAATGAAGCCCTCTTTTGATAAAGTAACGATGACGTCCTCTACTACGATTAATTCTTCAACATCTATTTTTGCTTCACTTTCATCATGAATTATTTCAGTTCTTCTATCATTTCCATACTTATTTGATATTTCTGAAAGCTCTTCTTTAATTACTCTCAGAAGTTCTTTTTCCTCATTAAGTATCTTCTTTAATCTATTTATTTCCTTTTCTAATTCTTTATATTCTTTTTTGAATACATTAATTTCAAGACCTGTAAGCCTATAAAGCATAAGTTCTAAGATTGCTTCTGCTTGAAGTTCAGTAAATGCAAATTTATTTATTAAGTTTATAGAAGCATCTTTCTTAGACTTAGATGATCTAATAGTTGCAATAACTTCATCTAGAACATCAATGGCCTTAATAAATCCCTCAACTATATGGAATCTTCTTTCTGCTATTTCTAATTCCCTTTTAGTTCTCCTTGTGACTATATCTTTTTGATGTTCAACATAATGTTTTATTATAGCCTTTAATCCTAAGGTTTCTGGTTTTCCATTAGCTAGTGCTACCATGTTAAAACTAACATTACATTGTAGTTCAGTCTTTTTGAATAAGTATTTTAATACCTTATCAGCTATATCTTCATCAGCAGATTTCTTAAGTTCTATTACGGCTCTTATTCCTGTTCTATCTGATTCGTCTCTAATATCTGTAATAGACTCTAACGCCTTAGCATGTCTTTTATCTCCTGTCATTTCTGATATTGTTTGAAGTAGTTTAGCTTTATTTCTTCTATATGGGAATTCTGTTATTACAATACCAATTCTTCCATTTTCTAATTTTTCAATAGAAGTTTTTGCTCTTAATGCTACCTTACCTTCTCCAGTTTCATAGGCAGATAATAATGTATCTTTTCCAATAATAACTCCACCGGTTGGTAAATCTGGCCCTTTTATAAATTTCATTAATTCTTTTGTAGTTATCTCATTATCATCTATATAAGCTAATGTTCCACCAATAACTTCTCTTAAATTATGCGGAGGAATATTAGTAGCAAGTCCAACCGCTATTCCAAATGTTCCATTAACTAATAGATTAGGATATCTTGCTGGAAGAACTTTAGGCTCCATTTCACTATCTGAATAGTTTGGAACCATCTCTACTACTTCTTTTTCTATATCTCGAAGCATTTCCATCGCTATAGGAGAGAGTCTTGCTTCTGTATAACGCATAGCAGCTGCCCCATCACCATCTATTGACCCCCAGTTTCCATGTCCATCAATAAGAGGTTCTCTTGTTGAAAAATCCTGTGCTAAAATAACCATAGCATCGTAAACTGAAGAATCTCCATGGGGATGGAATTTACCTAAGATGTCTCCGACGATTCTTGCTGATTTATAATATGGTTTGTCTGGGAATGCTTTTAATAAATAAGCTCCGTATAAAATTCTTCTATGAACTGGTTTTAATCCATCTCTTACATCCGGTAATGCTCTTTCTTTAGCTACTTCTATGGCGTAAGGAAGATAATTATCTGGCATGGCTTCTTCTATAGGTATCCTTATAATATTATTATCTCTTGGTATATCATTTTTCTTTTTTGTTGCCATTATGTTCTAGTCCTCCTTAAAACTCACCATATTTATACATATAATGTTTTCTTGGTTCAACTATATCTCCCATTAGTAGCGAAACCATCTTTTCTGCTTTTGCTGCATCTTCTATAGTAACTTGGAATAAAGTTCTACTTTCAGGGTTTAATGTAGTATCCCATAACTGCTCTGGATTCATTTCACCTAATCCTTTATATCTTTGAATCAATGAGCCTTTACCTATTTCCTTCTTAACCTTTTCTAATTCATCATCAGAATAAGCATACTTATGGACTTCTCCATTTTTAGTATTCTTATAAACCTTATAAAGTGGTGGTTGTGCTAGATATAAATGACCATTTGCTATTAATGGTCTCATATATCTATAAATATAGGTCATCCACAGTGTTCTTATATGATAACCATCTACATCTGCATCACTTAGAATAATTATTTTGTCATATTTCATATCAGATTCCTTATAATTATCTAAAGTTCCTGTACCTATAGCTATATTAAACATTTTTAACTCTTCAGATGCCAAAACATTTTCTAGCTTCTGCTTTTCAGTATTCATTATTTTACCCTTAGATGGCATTATTGTCTGGAATCTTCTATCTCTTGCTTGTTTTGCTGAACCTCCAGCAGAATCTCCCTCAACAACGATAAATTCATTAACCATCTTATCTTTTTGAGTACATACTGCAATTTTACCAGCTAATGGAGCTGTGCCTTTTCCTATTTTTTTCTTTTCTGCTTCATTAATTTTTTTAATTTTTTCTCTTCTTGCTGCCGCATCTAAAGCATTATTTATTATACTAGTTGCTAAAGTCTTATTGTCTTCTATCCATTCCGAAAGCTTAGTATATGCTAAATCATTCATCATAGTATAAGCTTCATTGTTTCCAAGTTTTGTTTTAGTTTGTCCCTCAAAAACAGGATTTGTTATCTTAATCCTAACAATGGCTGTCATTCCTTCTCTTAAGTCATCGCCTTCAAATTCCTTGTCTTTTTCTTTTATTAAATTTAATTTTTTTGCCCATTCCTTAAAAGCTCTTGTCATTCCAGTTTTAAATCCTGTTTCATGAGTTCCAGCTTCTGTTGTAGGAATATTATTTACATAACTTGCAATATATTCAGTTGTTGAGTCTGTGAACTGTATACACACTTCACCATACATATTTATATTTTGAACACTTCTTTCACCTTCAAAAAGTATCGCTTCTGAATGAAGAGGCGTTTTACTTTCATTTAAATACTCTATAAAATCAAGAAGTCCTCTCTCTGAGTAATACTCTTTTACAAAGGCTTCTTCTTTTCTTTCATCCCTTAACTCAAGTTTAATCCCCTTGTTTTGGAATGCTAGTTCTTGTAATCTTTCATCTATAATATCAACCTTAAAATCAGTAGTTGAAAAAACATCTGAATCAGGCATAAATGTTACTTTGGTACCAGTAATTTCTGTTTTCCCTTTAGCTTCAAGTGCAGTAACAGGAGTACCTGGCATATCTTTTTTTAGTTCTTTATCAAAAGCATATTCGAATCTTTGTCTATATACTTTTCCATTTTGAGAAACCTCAACTTCAAGCCACTTTGAAAGTGCATTCACTACTGCTGCACCAACTCCGTGAAGTCCTCCTGAGGTCTTATAATTAGCATTATCAAATTTACCTCCAGTATGTAATTCAGTAAATACCATTTCCACACCAGATTTTTTCTTTATTGGATGTATTCCTGTTGGAACCCCTCTTCCATTATCAATTATTGTAACACTTTTATCTTTATTTAATATAACTGTAGCTTTATCTCCAAATCCATTTGAAATTTCATCTATTGCATTATCTAGTATTTCCCACACACAATGGTGAAGTCCCTTACTTCCAGTGGATCCTATATACATCCCTGGTCTTACTCTTACTGGTTCTAATTTTTCAAGAGAAGTTAATGAATTTACATCATAACTTTGGTTATTTTTTTCTTCTATCATATTTTCCTCCATTACTCAAAGCCTTATAGAAGAATTACTATAAGTTTTTTAATACATTATATATATCGTATATACTTTCCTATATCATTAAAAAAATATACATAAACTTTCTACATTTGTCAAACATGTGTTCCGTTAGTTATTAATTGAAAAACAATAAAGTGACTCAAAAGCTCTTAATTACTACGGATAGCAATATTTCATCTTTCGAGTCACTCTAATATTATTTTATAGTGTTTTCTCTCATCAATTATATATTAATCAAACTATTTACACATCATATATGCCTATTTGTCTAACGTGCTTTGTATGATTCCATTCCTTATTATTTTTTCTTAAGATTCCTTGAATAGTTATTGGTATCCAAGTTAATGTGTATATCGCATATAAAAGATATCTGAAGAAAATAAAGAATCCTTTTTTACCGAAAAATACATAAGCTAAAAGTAAAAATGTTAATGTATAAAGTGCATGAGTTCCAGTTATAATATATATGTTTTGAATATCTCCTAATAAAAGTGGATAAACAAATGAATTCAATGAATATAATGCAAACAATACGAATAAACTATTAGTTATCTTCTTATCCTTAAGTATTACATATGGAGTAATTAAGAATTGTACTATTACAAATCCCTTCCATCCCCAATCACTAAAAAGATAGCTGATTGAATATAAATGTACTCCTGTAGTATTTACTTGTATAAAGGTTATTAAAGCTGATATACCAAGTAATAAAACTGTAAATGGTTGAACCACGTATAATGCACAATCGAAAGCTCTAATATCTCTATCCTTAACAGCTTTTTTAAGAAGCTTAAAGAAAAATCTTGAAGCTACATCTGCAAAGCCTTGCATCCATCTTCTACGTTGTACCCATGATTGCTTTAAAGTTAAAGGCTTCTCATCATAAATTATAGCATCATGTGCCCAGCCTACTCTTTCTCCATTTAAAATAAGCTTGCAGCTAAATTCTAAATCTTCTGTTAAGCAGGTTGCTCCCCAACCAAGCTTCTTTAACATTTCTACATCTATTGCAAAACCAGTTCCACCTATTTGATTTGACAATCCAAGGTTTGTTCTTGCTAATTGATAAAGTCTATTTTGTGACCAGAAAGCAATCGAATATGCTGATGCAATCCATGAATCTTCTGGGTTCTTAGAGTCTAGATATCCTTGAACAACTTTATACCCATCATTCATTTTTGCATTTATTTCTTTCAAGAAATCTTTTGCAATTACATTATCTGCATCAAACACTGAAATTGCATCATATTTTTCTTCCATTTTATATAATTTTGCAAACATCCATTCAAGAGCGTAACCTTTACCTCTTTTTTCCTTGTCATTTCTCTCAAAAACCTTAACTCCGTGTTTTCTTGATATTTGTGCTGTCTTGTCAGTACAGTTATCAGCAATTACAAAAATATCATATAACTCTTTGGGATAATCAAGTTTCTTTAAACTCTCTAATAAATTCCCTATTACCACTTCTTCATTATGAGCGGCAACGATTAAGGCATACTTTCTGTTTGCTTCATAATTTTTATTTTCTTTCTTTCTAAAAAATCCAAATAACGATATTATTAGATAATACGCAGTTATACTAAACACAAAAATTTGGAATACAGCTGTTGCAGCAAAAATGTAATTCCCCATTTTATCCACTCCTAAATAATATTTAAATCCTTAGTCTATTTTTTCTATTCACACTAAGCAATTATAACTAATTTTATACGCTTTAATTAACGCACCTTTATTACTATATTTCAACTTAATAAAAAAATCAAGTACAGTATTAGCTGAAATAGAATAATTATTGGCACTCCAATAACAAATTTTAAGTGTTTTGTTTTGTGCCTAAACACTTGCATTCCAAGAAAAACTCCAATGCTTCCACCTAATAAGGCAAATAGAAATAAAGTTTTTTCTTTTGTTCTCCATTTATGTTTTCTTGCCGCACTTTTATCCTTAAATACTATAAAAAATCCTAAAATATTTATAACAATTAAGTAACCAATTACCAATTCCCTCAAATTATTGATTCCTTTCATATATAACCTTGATTATATTAAAATTAGTTTGTCCTAAAAACAACTTACTATTCACATAGCATACCAAAATCTATAATATATTTCTATATTCTTTAATGGATTTTAAGAATTTATTAATTATTACATCCTCAGTACTTATTACTATATCCTTGGTCTTGTCTAAGGATATAAGTCCACCTGCCATTTCTTTATGTCCTCCACCATTTCCTATTCCACTTAATGCATTATTTACAATTTTTCCTGCATCAAGTTCATCCATTTCATTTCTTATAGAAAACTTATAATCTTTTTCTCTTTTACTATAAACAACTGCAAAATCTATTTCTTTAATTGATAACATAAAATCCGATATACAAGCTAATAAGGAATCTGTACAATTTGCTCCTGCATCCGCAAAACCTATTCCTTCAAATACTCTAATACTCTCAATTGCATTTGAGTAAGCTGTTATTTCCTTAATCTCCAAATTATTTCTTAATATTTTATTTAATATATTAATATTTGCTTTTTTGTATAAAAAGCAATAATATTCTATATCTTTTTCTGAAGCTCCCCTACTAAGATCCAAAGTATCCATCTTAATACCGTATAATAATGCTGTAGCTACATTTATATCCATTTCTATATTATTTTCAAAATAATATTCTGCTATAATTGATGAACATGCTCCATATTCGTCTCTTATATCTTCAAAAATATACTTTTCTTCCATAAAAATTGGGTGATGATCAATACATGCTACTTTTTCACAGGAGATTTCAGAAACATTTTTGTTGTTTTTCTGAGCATCAACTATGATGATTACCATATCTTCATTTAGGTCACCTATAGTATTAATATATTCAACATTTATATTTAATAGTTCTATCATCTTTTTTGTTGAATATCTCTCTATTTCTCCAGTACAATAAAAAGTTGCTTCAATTCCTTTAGCTTTTAATAATTTTTTTAATGCAAACGATGAAGCTATTGCATCTGGATCTGGATTATTATGAGTTTGTATAAAAACCTCTTTATTTTTTAATTTCTCAATTAGTTTATTTAATTTACTCATTTTCCCCTCATATATCAATAAAGTATATTTTTAAATATATTATATCATGCTTTTCCCAAAAATTTTTCATAGACTTATAAGACTTGCAAGTAAATTTATTGGAGAAAACTGAAAAAAGCTCCAAAACTTAATTTTACAATTAAATTTGGAGCTCAAACTTTTGTAGTTTTTTTATAAAATCCTATAACTAAGCATTTAGATTTATATGACAATAACCACCAGGATTCTTTTTTAAATATTTTTGATGATATTCCTCTGCATCATAAAAACATTTTAAGTCTTTTATTTCAGTTACTATCGGTTTATCATATTTATCTTGTTCTTTATCTCTATAATCTTGGATCTCATTAAGATCATTTTTATCAATATAATATATACCAGTTCTATATTGATGACCTATATCGGGTCCTTGTCTGTTCTCTACTGTAGGTTCAATTATTCCAAAATATTTTTCCAAAAGATCATTTAAAGAAAGTATTTCTTCATCATATTTTACATAACAGGCTTCAGCATGACCTGTAGTCCCTGTACAAACCTCTTCATATGTTGGATTTTCTTTTGTTCCGTTTGCATACCCAACCTTGGTTTCTTTAACTCCTTCAATTCTTGAAATATATTCTTCAACTCCCCAAAAACATCCACCAGCTAAAACTATTTCCTTCAAATTTATCACCTCGTTAACATATTCTTTTTTTATATTATGATATATATACGATACTTTGTAAACAATAAACTATATTGATTTCGGTAGGTGATTTTATGAATATTGGATATGCATGTATTTCATTAACTACGGATGCGCGAACAAATAGAAAATTACTATTAAAAAATTATTCTGATGACGAATTAAGATTAATAATAAAAGAGAATCTTTCTGATTTGATGAAAATTTTAATTAATAATAAAAAGAATAATATTTTTCTCTATAGAATTTCCTCTGATATTATTCCCCTTGCAAGTCATGAAATTAATACTTTTCCGTGGAAAGAAGCATTCAAAGATGAACTTTTAGAAATTGGTACATATATCAAAGAAAACAATATGAGAGTATCAATGCACCCTGGTCAATATACAGTTATTAATTCTCCCAAACAAGAAGTTATAAAGAATTCTATTGCAGAACTTCAATATCACACAGATTTTCTTAATGCCTTGGGAGTTGATTACTCGAATAAAATAGTGCTACATATTGGAGGAGTTTATGGTGACAAAGTCTCTGCAAAAGAGAGATTTATATCCAGTTTTAGAAATTTGTCAGAATCAACAAGGCAAAGACTTGTAGTTGAAAATGATGAAAAAAATTTTTCTCTTGAAGATGTTTTAGATATTTCATATAAGATTGAAATACCTGTTATTTATGATAACTTACATAACTATTGCCATGGCAGTAACAACCTCACGCATAAAGAAATATATAAACTAGTATCAAAAACTTGGAAATGCAAAGACGGAAATATGAAAGTTCATTATTCAGAACAGGACAAAAATAAGAAAAAGGGATCTCATTCTCAAACAATTAATCTTAAACTATTTTTAGATTATTTTAATGAGGTTAAAGAATTTAATCCTGATATAATGCTTGAGGTTAAGGATAAAGATATTTCTAGTATTAAAGTAATTAATGCTCTAAATGAGCTAAGTGGTATCCCTGCTTCAAAATCATTAATTTACGATGAATGGGCAAAATATAAATATTTAATTATGGCATATAATTATGAATTTTATAAAGAATGTCAAAATATTATTAAGAATAATTCTGGAATAATTGAACTATATAATAAAATAGATTCTTGTACACAGAATCCTTTAGTTGAAGGAAATTTAGTTAACACCCTTGAACATATATGGGGATATTTTAAAGCTTCAGCTACTTCACAAGAAAAAAATCATTTTTTCAAACTATTATCAGAAAAAAATTTAATCAAATGTAAAGATTATTTATATAAGCTTTCTTATAAATATCAAGAAAGTTATCTATTAAATTCGTATTTCTTCAAAGAATTATAATGTTAACTAAATGCTATTATTAGAATAAATTAATTAACAAAATTTTATTTTTATTTTCAAATTGACAATTTTTAATATACAATATAAAATAATCAATATAATAGAATATAAAGCGATGAAAAAGAAAAGTAGCAATATTTATCCTTTTAGAGAGGTTGTGTTCGGTGCAAACAACTAGGTTGATATTGTAAAAGGAGCTTTGGAGCATTAATTTTTTAAAGATGGGCTATTGCCAAAAAGGGTGGAACCGCGGATTTTTTCGTCCCTTTGTTGGTAAGGCTTTTTTTTATATATAAAATTTTAGAAGGAGTGGATAAGATGAAAGCAATATTAACAGTAATAGGTAAAGATAAGGTGGGCATTATAGCAGGTATAAGTAGTGAACTTCAAGCATTAGAAATTAATATCCTTGACGTTACTCAAACTATTATGCAGGGATATTTTACAATGATCATGATGCTAGATTTAGAAAAAACCACTAAGAATTTTGAAGAAGTTAAAAACAGTTTACTTAAAAAAGGTGAATCTTTAGGAGTAGAAGTTAAAATTCAAAGAGAAGAAATATTCAATTCTATGCACACACTATAATATGGAGGTATCATATGAACGCAAATAATATATTAGAAACCATAAAAATGATAGAAGAAGAAAAATTAGATATTAGAACTATTACAATGGGTATTTCTCTTTTGGATTGTATCGACTCTGATGGAGATAAAGCTAGAGCGAAAATATATGATAAAATCACAAAATCTGCTGAAAACTTAGTTAAGGTAGGGGAACAAATTGAAAGTGAGTTTGGTATTCCAATAGTAAATAAGAGAGTTTCAGTTACTCCAATTTCTTTAATTGGTGGTGCTACAAATGAAACCAGTTATGTAAAATTTGCTGAAACCTTAGATAAAGCTGCTGCATCTTTAGGAATTGACTTTCTAGGTGGATTCTCTGCTCTTGTACATAAAGGATATACAAAAGGCGATAAAATTTTAATTAATTCTATTCCTGAAGCTTTAGCGACAACAAACAAAGTATGCTCTTCTGTTAATGTTGGTTCTACAAGATGCGGTATTAATATGGATGCTGTTAAGGAAATGGGAGAAATAATTAAAAGAACTGCTGAACTTACAAAGGATACTCAAGGGCTAGGTTGTGCTAAACTTGTAGTCTTTGCAAATGCAGTTGAAGATAATCCATTTATGGCTGGTGCTTTCCATGGTGTTGGTGAAGCTGAACGTATCATAAATGTTGGAGTAAGTGGACCTGGCGTTGTTAAAAGAGCCCTTGAGAAGGTTAAAGGAGGCAGCTTTGATTTAGTTGCTGAAACAGTAAAGAAAACTGCTTTTAAAATCACTAGAATGGGACAATTAGTTGCTTTAGAAGCATCTGATAGATTAGGAGTACCTTTTGGAATTGTAGATCTTTCACTTGCACCAACTCCTGCAGTCGGTGACTCTGTTGCTCATATACTTGAAGAAATGGGATTAGAAGTAGTAGGAACCCACGGTACTACTGCTGCTCTTGCTCTATTAAATGATGCAGTAAAAAAAGGTGGAGTAATGGCTTGTGGTCATGTAGGAGGCTTAAGCGGAGCTTTCATACCAGTATCTGAAGATGCAGGAATGATAGATGCAGTACTAAACGGCTCATTAAACTTAGAAAAACTTGAGGCAATGACTGCAATCTGCTCAGTTGGACTAGATATGATTGCAATTCCTGGTGACGCTTCTGCATCTACAATTTCAGCTATGATTGCTGATGAAGCTGCTATAGGTGTAATAAATAATAAAACTACTGCAGTAAGAATAATTCCTGCACCAGGTACTAAAGTTGGTGACATGGTGGAATTTGGAGGATTACTAGGTAGAGCTCCAGTAATGACAATTAACAAGTACTCTTCTTTTGATTTTATTCAAAGAGGTGGAAGAATTCCAGCACCAATTCATTCATTTAAAAATTAGAATTATTATTGATGAAAATGGCGATAGCTTATTACTATCGCTATTTTTTTATTTAATAATCCCACTAAACTTGTTCTTTCCTAACATACTTCTTTTATGTATAATATATATATTAATTAAAATCCTTGCATTTTTATGCATATAACTTTAATTGGGGGTGAAAGCATGCCATTAAAAATTCCTAGTGATTTGCCTGCTTTCAATATCTTAAGAGATGAAAATATTTTTGTAATGAGTAATTTAAGAGCTGAAACACAACAAATAAGGCCTCTTAAAATTGCTATTTTCAATCTAATGCCTACAAAGATTTCAACTGAAAATCAGTTGCTTAGGCATTTAGCAAATACTCCACTGCAGGTCGAAATTAAATTAATCCAAACTAAAACATACACCTCGTCTCACACATCTTCACAGCACTTAGATAAGTTTTATAATTATTTCGAAGATATAAAAGACGAAAAATTTGATGGATTAATTATTACAGGGGCTCCTATTGAGCATCTTTCTTTCGAAGAAGTGGATTATTGGGATGAACTTACAGAAATAATGGAATGGAGCAAACATAATGTTTACTCTACTCTTCATATTTGTTGGGGGGCACAAGCAGGTCTGTATTATCATTATAGTATTCCAAAATACAAGCTTAAGGAAAAAGCATTTGGGGTTTTTTCACATAAAATATGCGTTAAAAACCACGAGTTATTGCGTGGTGTAGACGACGTCTTTTATGCTCCTCATTCAAGACATACTGAGGTATTAAGAGAAGATATTGAAAAGGTTTGTGATTTGCAAATATTAGCCGAATCTGATGAGGCTGGAGTCTTTATAGTAACTTCAAAATCAGGAAGAGATGTTTTTATTACTGGTCATTTAGAGTATGATAGAACTACCTTACAAGATGAATATGAAAGAGATTTATCTAAAGGTCTTAATATTAAAATACCAGAAAACTATTTTCCTCATAATGATCCATCCAAAACACCTTATGTAACTTGGAGATCTGCCGCTAATATTATATTCTCAAATTGGCTAAATTATTTTGTTTATCAAAATACGCCTTATAATTTAAATGAATTAGACTAATAAAATATACAAAAAAAATAACTCAGCATCCGCTGAGTTATTTCTATTTAACTAAATTTAAAATTACTGTATTTATCGCAAATAGAGCCATTGCTGCTGCTGTTAATTTTGCTAACATAGCTTCTTTTGTTCTGCCTTTATTTTTAGCAAAAAAGGTTTCACTTCTTCCTTGAATTAATCCACTTAATCCATCAGTTTTACCTGGTTGAAGCATTACAGAAATTATTACTGCCAATCCTAATATTGTCTCTAATATTATTAATGCTGTTTTCATCCCTAACCTCCTGATTACAACTTAATACTAAGCTATACTATTCCCAACACCTCAAAACTTAGTATAAAACACCTTTTAATATGATATCATATTTAGAAACTTATTACAATAAGTTTATTATTTATACTCCTTCAATATAGTTATGTTTATAGTTAGTAGTATTATATCTTTATGTACTTATGTAATCTAAATAATGTATTGCTCTTCATACTTATTATTATATTGTATCTTTTAAAATATCCATTAAATTTCCTGGATACTTTCGTATTTCCTTCAACTTACTTACACATTCTTTAATATCTTTATATGGCAACTTCATAATTACTTCATGGGGAAGTGTCCACCATTTTAACTCAAGTAAGTCGCTTATTATTTCATCTGAAAATCTCATCTTAATTACTTCAGCTTTATTACCCACAACTATAGCGTATGATGGAACTTCTTTCAACAAAAATATTATTTTCTAAGTCAAATGAAATAGCATCAAATTCATTTGCTCCTTCTAACCAATCTGCTCTTGAAAAATACTAGAATCACTACTATATTGCATATAATATCCATCCCTTACTTTATAATTTGCATACCAACACTAGTATATCATATTTATTCATGCATATGAATTAAACTCATATGATACATTTTATATTTAAAAATGCTAATGGATTATGTATCATACTGAATTATTTAAGTGATTAAATTCTAGTGAACTTTACAAGACGCATTCTTCAGTAGTAGATAAATAAAGCTACTTCAAGATTGAATATTAATTGAATGTTATACTTAAAAAATAAAAAAGGAGATGCGCTAAACTATTTATTTAATAGTTTTGCAACTTCTCCTTTAGCACTTTGAACTAAATAATATCTATTGCTTCTTTATATTGAAGAAAGCATCTATTCCTCTATATTCTGCAACATCTCCTAATTCTTCTTCTATTCTAAGTAATTGATTATACTTAGCAACTCTTTCAGATCTGCAAGGTGCACCGGTCTTAATTTGACCTGCATTTACAGCAACAACTAAATCAGCAATAGTAGTGTCTTCTGTTTCTCCACTTCTATGAGATACAACAGCTGTATATCCTGCTCTATTAGCCATTTCAATAGCATTAAGTGTTTCTGTTAATGTACCAATTTGGTTAAGTTTTATAAGAATTGAGTTTGCAACTCCCTTTTGAATTCCAGTATTTAATCTACTTGTATTTGTAACAAATAAATCATCACCAACTAATTGAATTTTTCCACCTAATCTATCAGTAAGTATCTTCCAACCTTCCCAATCTTCTTCTGCAACACCATCTTCTATTGAGATTATTGGATATTTTTCAACCCAATTTGCATAGAAATCAACTAATTCTGCTGCAGTTAATGTTTTTCCTTCATGTTTTAATTCATACTTACCATCTTTATAGAATTCTGAAGATGCAGCATCAATTGCAATAAATACATCTTTACCTGCTTCATATCCAGCTTTTTGTATTGCTTCTAATATTACTGTGATTGCTTCTTCATTACTCTTAAGATTTGGTGCAAATCCACCTTCATCACCAACTCCAGTTGAGTAATTTTTTTCATTTAAAGTTGACTTTAATGCATGGTATACTTCTGAAGAAATTCTTACAGCATCACTAAATGTTGCTGCACCAACAGGCATAATCATAAATTCTTGTAAATCAACTGAATTATCAGCATGTGAACCTCCATTAATTATGTTCATCATAGGAACTGGAAGAACTTTTGCATTTACTCCTCCGATATACTGATAAAGTGAAAGACCTAAATAATTAGCTGCTGCTTGAGCTACTGCAAGTGAAACTCCAAGTATTGCATTAGCACCTAGTTTACCTTTATTTTCAGTTCCATCTAATTGAATTAATACCTTGTCGATGTAAGTTTGATCAAAAACATTCATTCCAATTAGTTCTGTTGCTATTTCTTCATTTACATTTTCAACTGCTTTAAGTACTCCTTTTCCATTATATAGAGCTTTTTCACCGTCCCTTAATTCTACGGCTTCATAAATTCCTGTTGAAGCTCCTGATGGTACAGCTGCTCTACCAGTAGTTCCATCTTCAAGTACTACCTCAACTTCTACTGTTGGAAAACTTCTTGAATCTAATATTTGTCTTCCTATTACGTCAACAATTTCTACATATTGTTTCATTAATTATACCCTCCTTATAAAATAACTAGCCTTATTATTATTTCTAGATAATCAATTAATAATACTAGTTTTTAGTTTTACTTAATTTATGTAACCTAAAATTTACTTGTGTTATTATTATTTTCCTTTTATGCTTACATTATACTCCACTTATTTGATAATTTCAACCATTTGATAATAAGTATCATTTATTTATCATCTATTTCATTTAGTAGCTTCTGTATAAATCTTAATTCATTACCCTTTTGAAAAAAATATATTCTTAAGGTAACTAAAATTCCCCCTATTGCTCCTGCGATGATATCACCCATTGTATCTATTAAACTATATCTTTGAGAATCCAATCCAAATAGCTGATCAGTTGTAAACTCATATATTTCCCATACCCCAGCCATAGTAATTGAGAAAAACAATGAAAATAATACACCCAGCAGAGGATTCAAACTTTTTCTATCTATTTCTCTGGTAAGTTTATAGAAAATTAAGTATCCTATGCAGGCTAAAATCATTCCTGAAATCAAATGTAAAAACTTATCCCAATAATAAAATGTCTTGTAAAATCCACACACTTTACCTAAGAACATGGCTAAGAAAATAAAAATAACTATTAAATTATATATAGTTCTTGGTAACATAAATCTGCTTTTCTGTAGAAGAAACCAGCTGCATAATAACACTGCTAATGCAAATAAAGTATTACCAATCTTATTTGGATAACCTGAAAAAACTTCAACAATTATAGCTATCCCTAATAGTGATATAAAAATACTTGTGAGATTAAACAAATTATTAATACTACGCTTCTTCAATATAACCACATCCAAAAATCAAACTCATAATCTATAATATATGCCTTGCATAATATTAATATCCATAGGAGTAAGATTTTTAGTTGGGTATCATTTTCTTAAGCCTATTATTATAAACTTCTTTTATATATATTTAGTAATTCTTCATAAGTAATTTCTTCCGGATGATTTGCGAGCTTCCCTTTATTTTCAAATATTCCTTTAGCATATTCCTCAATTTCTACATTAGTTAGATTTATTTCAATCTTTGTAAGATCTCTTAATATTTTTTCAAATTTTTCATAGCTATCAATTCCTAATATTTTAGGAATTTTATCAACCTTTTCTCTATGCTTAAATACCCTTAAGTATTCCACGTATAATACACCATTTGCAAGGCCATGAGGTATACCTTTATTGTAGGTAAGTGCATATCCCATGCCATGAGGCAAAGATGTTCCTGTTTGTGCAATTAGTATTCCACCTAAAGTCGAAGCAAACATTAGTTTTTCTCTAATCTTAATATCTAAATCTCCTGATATTAAAGACTCAATGCATTCTCCCCATATTCTCATGCCAGCTTCAGCAATAGCATCTGTTAAAATACTTGCATTTCTATTTAAATATCCCTCAACTAGATGTGAAAATGCATCTACTGCGGTATTTACTGTTATTTTTAATGGAGCCTCTAAAGTATATCTTGGATCTAAGAAAGATATTACAGGAAATATGCTCTGTCCGTAATTCTTTTTTGTTTTTTCTTTATGAATAGTTACTATAGCATACTGTGTAACTTCACTACCAGTACCTGAAGTTGTTGGCACTGCTACTATATCCACAGATTTAAGATTTGATTTTATAAATACATCCTCCCCACTTATTGAGGCGTTTTTTACTAATATTCCTATTACCTTTGAAGAATCCAGCGGAGACCCTCCACCTATACCTACTATAAAATCAATTTTTTCTTTTCTCCCTAGTTCTCCTGCTTTCTCAATAGTTTCTAGGGAAGGGTTTTCCTCCACCTCATCAAAAATAATATATTCAATTGAAGCTTTCTTTAATGCTTCTTCAACATCTTTTAAAGAACCATTTTTCTTTGATGATCCCCTACCTGTAACTATTAAAGCCTTTTTACCTAGCTTAGCAAATTCCTTATAATTTTCTTGAATTACATTTTCTCCTGAAAGTATCTTTGTTGGCATATAAAAACTGTTCATTATAATTCTCCTTTGCATTTTTAATTATAGTATAATACCAATTTCCTATTATGAAAATATATAACAAAAGCGGATTCCTCTGAATCCGCCTTTAAAGCTATTATGGTAGTTCATTACCTGCTGCTCTATAAATTTCATACCATTCTTCTCTTGTTAATAAAACATCCGAAGCGGTGCATATATCTCTTAATCTATCTTTATTAGTTGTTCCAACAATTGTTTGAATTTTTGCTGGATGTCTTAAAATCCACGCAACTGCTAGTGCAGAAGTTGATATATTCTTTTCTGCAGCGATCTTATCTAATACTTTATTTAGTTCAGGGAACTTATCATTGTTTAAGAAAACACCTTCAAAGAATCCATATTGGAATGGTGACCAAGCTTGAATTGTAATATCCTTTAATCTAGAATACTCAAGAACACTTCCATCACGATCTATTGCTCCTGGGAATTTTGTATTTACATTAATTCCAGAATCAATCATTCCAGTGTTAGTAATACTAAGTTGTAATTGATTTATTATAAGTTTGTGCTCTGTATATTTTTGAAGTAATTCTATTTGCATTGGATTATGGTTACTTACGCCAAAGCTTTTTACTTTTCCGCTCTTATATAATTCATTAAAAGCTTCTGCTACTTCTTCTGGTTCCATTAATGTATCTGGTCTATGAAGTAGTAATGTATCAACATAATCAGTTTTTAGACGTTTTAAACTTGCATCTACTGATGATAAAATATGTTCCTTTGAAAAATCATAAAATCCTTTTCTAATACTGCACTTTGTTTGAATCTTTATTTTATCTCTTAGAGCTGGAGTAAGTGCCTCACCAAAAAGTTCTTCACTCTTTCCTCCTCCATAAATATCAGCATGATCAAAGAAATCAATCCCACATTCAACAGCAGTATTAATAAGATCTTTAACTTCATCTACTGAAAATTTATCTATTCTCATACAACCTAATACTATTTCCGATGCCATAAGTCCACTATTACCCAAATTAATTTGTTTCATTTTATTACCCTCCAAATTTATTTATATTATTTATTATTTTTTTACATTATATATATCGATTACAATTATATCTTTATATCACCTCCTAAAAGTTCTAATAAATTCTATTACAGTGATATAAATTTACAATTTATTGATGATGCTAGCATTATAAGCTGCTCCAAATCCATTGTCAATATTAACTACACTCACACCGCTGGCACAGCTATTTAGCATTGATAAAAGTGCGGAAAGCCCACCAAAGTTTGCTCCATAGCCAACACTTGTAGGAACTGCAATAACTGGTTTATTTACAAGGCCGCCTATTACACTGGCTAGAGCCCCTTCCATTCCTGCAACTACTATTACTACCTTTGCGCCTCTGATTATATCTAATCTAGAAAAAAGCCTATGAATCCCTGCAACTCCTACATCAGTAATTTTTTCCACTCTATTTCCAAGTATTTTAGCTGTTTCTACAGCCTCTTCTACTACAGGTAAATCTGATGTTCCTGCTGAAACTATAGCAATATAACTATCAGCAACATCTTGTTTCTTCTTTTTAATAGTTATTGTTCTACCTAGAGAGTTATACTCTGCCTCATTACATAGTTCTTTTACTGCCAAGTACATCTCATATGAAGCTCTAGTTCCTAATATATTGTTATCTTTTGTTAGCATAAACTTTACTATATCTCTTACTTGTTCTACAGTTTTACCCTCACAATATATGACTTCTGGATAACCTACCCTAAGCTCTCTATGATTATCTATCTTTGCAAAGCCTAACTCCTTAAATGGTAAGTCCTCAAGCTTTCCTAGTGCCTCTTCTACATCTATTTTATTATTTTTTACTGATTCCAATAATTCCTTTATATCTTCTTTATCCATTGACATTCTCCTGAAGTGTTTTATTAACTTCTTTATAAACTTTTTCTATTGGTATATTATTTTCTATTGCTATATTTCTGCAATCTTCATATTCTGCCTTATACTTAACCAATTCACCTTTATAAAAAGAGCTTTTAATAGTTACCTCTCCATATTTAGTTTTAACTTTAGAAAATTCTCTGGTTAGCATTATTTTTTCAACCTTATATTTTCTTACTCCTATGGAAGTACTTTCTTTAAAAATTACATCTAGTACTTCTTTTTCGCAGTTATTATTAACTAATATACTTAACTTTATAGCTGGTCTTCCCTTTTTCATAAATATAGGTGTTTTATAAACATCTAAAGCTCCTATTTCAAAAAGTTTTTCCTCAATATATCCATATAATTCTGGATTCATATCATCAATATTTGTTTCTATGATATATTGTTCCTGTATTTCTTCATGTTCTTCTTTTACCCCTATATAAACTCTTAATATATTGGGTATATCTAAGTCTCTATGGCCAATGCCGTACCCAATTTTCTCTATTGAAAAATCTATTTTATCAGTAAATTCTTTAACGTTAGCTGATAAAATTGCTGCTCCAGTTGGGGTAGTTGTCTCAAATTGCACTATTCCTGTATTCATTGGAATATTTTTTAGTATTTCTGCTGTTGCTGGTGCAGGTACTGGCATTAAACCATGTGCACATTTAACAAATCCACCACCTACTTGAACAGTAGATGCCATTATCTTATCTACTTTTAAATAGTCTATAGCTATAGCCGCTCCTACAATATCTACTATTGAATCAGTGGCCCCCACCTCGTGAAAATGTACTTCATTAAGCGATTTCCCATGAACTTTAGCTTCAGCTACTGCTACTTTCATAAACATTTCTATACTCATTTTTTTAATATTATCATCTAGGGTACTAGAGTTAATTATTTCTTCAATATCTTTTAAATTTCTATGTTGGTGTTCATGATCTATTTTATTAATATTTTCATGGTTGTGACCATGTATATGCCCATGACTATGGTCATGAATATGACTGTGATTATGCTGTTCTTCTGAGTGCTCATGATGTGTATGTTCATTTTTAAGTATTACATCAACTCTTGTTCCCGTTATTCCTTTTTTCGCCGAAGTTTCAAATTTTATTTCATATTCTGAATCCAACCCTAATTTTGAAATTTCTTTAATTAAATATTCTCTTGGAACTCCTAAATCTATCAAAGCAGCTAAATTCATATCTCCGCTTATTCCGCAAAAACAATCATAGTATAATACTCTCATATTTATCTCTCCATTACTTTTTTTTAAAGATTATTTAGGGTTTTAAAATTTATTCATGCCTGAAAATATCCAGAAACCGATATTTTCTAACAAGAATAAACTAAGTTTCCTATAAAAACCCTATATTATGTTATATTCCTTTAAAAATTCTTCATCCTCTATAATGTTATAATATTTATCATCTCTTATAATTTTATGATTCTCTGAAAATACAATTGCTCTTTCAAACACTCCATCAACATATTGAAAGTCGTGAGTTGCACAAAGTATCGTTTTTCCACTCTTATTTAGTGCAATCAATAAATCTCTTAGGAATCTTTTACCTTTGGGATCTATTCCACTCATAGGCTCATCTAATGTTAATACTTCTGGGTTTAAGGCCAAAACACTAGCAATTGCAACTCTTTTTTTCTCTCCACCGCTTAAATTATATGGGTGCTCATCTTTTATTTTTTCAATATTAAGCATTTTAAGACAATCATTAACTCTCTTATTTATTTCATCTTCTCTTAATCCCATTTGAATGGGGCCAAAGGCTATTTCTTCAAATACTGTTGAGCAAAAAAGCTGAGTATCTGAATTTTGAAAAACGAATCCAACTCTTTTATGAAATAACTTCAAAAATTTATTATCTTTTAATTTATTTTCATTAATTTCAGTTCCATCAAAAATATACTTACCTTCACTTGGAGATATAATTCCATTCAATAACTTCAAAAAAGTTGATTTTCCACTTCCGTTCGGACCTATAATTGCTATTGCTTCTCCTTCTTTTATATGAATGTTAATATCCTCAAGAGCTTGTTTACTTTTGTAAGTAAATGAAGCATGCTCTAGTTTTATCATTTATTAATCTCCTTAACTTGCTATAAATTCAAATATAAAAATAGTAAATAATAATATATTTATTATTATATAGATATAATCAAATTTTCCCAAGTTAAATTTTATTGGTGTTTTATACTCCCCTATGAAACCTCTGCATTCCATAGCATAGGACATTTCTTCACTCATCTTATAAGATTTAAGAAATAGATTCCCAATAATTTTTGAAATGGAATTATATTTATCATTATTAATTCCAACTGATCTAAGTTTAAACGCATATAGTAAGTTTATTGAATACTCACCTAGAAGTACAATATATTTAATTGTTATCTCTAATATCCATATAAATATATCTGGTACAAATAATAATTTTAGTGACTTACTAATTTCACTCCATTTAGTATTATGAGACAGTAAATTCATTATGACTATTGTTGTTACAATCTTTTGGCAAAGTAATAAACTATTATATATGTTTCCATATAACATAGATGGTATTAATGCAACTAAAGTTATAATTGGGAAAACCATACTTGATAGTAATATTCTTTTTCTTTCTTTACTATCCATAAGAAAAAGAGTTAGTAATAAATATATATCAAATATAGATAAAAAAATAAAACTTCTTGTTATTGATATCAAAATTACACTTAATATTGAGGCAATAACCTTAATTGTAGGATTTATTGAATAAATAATTTCATCTCTATTCTTATTTTGTCTTATTATAGCTATAATCCTAATTATGGAGAAAATACTTTTTTCTATATATGAATTTTTTTCATCTTTTGGTACGTAACTATCTTTTACTAAAAGCCATTCTTCTATCATTCTTCACCTTTCGTGCGTTTTTTTAAATTTATTTTGGAAATAATCTTAAATAGAATTATGATTAGTATTACCCCAGCTATAGCTGATAATATATACCCTATATTTTCTTTTATTCCACTTACACCATAGCCTTGCATAGGTGCATTAAAATTAACTCCTTGTTCCATCCCTTTTGGTGTAAAACCTAGTGTCTTGCTTATCTCGCTTGTATCCCATTCTCCCCAAGCAGTTCCAGATGCTAATAATCCTAAAGGGGTTGCTAAAATAATCACTAACGCTATTATAAATATCCCTCTTATCTTACTAACGCTACCCTTGTATATTACTTCTGGAGAAACTTTTCTCACATAACCATACACACCAGCTGTAATTATTGCTTCCAAAACCCCAACCACTAATAAATGAGGAATTATCATAGCTGGTATAGAAACATTTAATCCATAGGGACTATATAAAGGCAATCCACTTCCATCTTTAAATAAAAGAGGTTGTACTCCGAATTCTATTGCTGCAAATAAAGCTGCAAAATTCACTGATATATATCCACTAGCTAGAGCTCCAATATACTCTGCTTTCTTTCCGGGAACTACTTTTTTTATAAAATTAAAAATATAATATGCTGTAAATGGCATTATAAATGCCATATTAAAACAATTCACACCTAGAGCCAGCACCCCTCCATCTCCAAAGAACAATGCCTGAATTACAAGTGAAATAGTTACAGCTATTACAGCACTATATGGACCAAGTAATATAGCTGCCAAAGCTCCACCAACTGCATGTCCAGTCGTCCCACCTGGAAGAGGTATATTAAACATCATAGTCAAAAATGAAAAGGCTGCCGAAACCCCAAGTAAAGGCATTTTTTGTCTTGTTACTTCTTTTTTAATCTTAATGCTCGCCCTTCTCCAAATTGGAATCATTGCTGCACCAAATGTAGCACAAGTTGATGGACTTAAATAATTATCCGGTATATGCACTAGTTGAACACTCCTTTGAATTCAAATACAAATATTGTCATAAAAGCAAAAGCTTTTATGACAATATAAACTTATGCAAATAATGCAGTTACATTCTTTAATTCTTGGCGAATTTTAATTGATTGTGGACAATGACTTTCGCATTTACCGCATTCTACACAATTTATTGCTCTTTCCTCAGGTTTAACTCCACTATATCTAGCTTTTAGTTCTTTTTCTGTACCTGGAGTAACAAATAAACTATATTCATTATAATAAGTGAAGTTCTTTGGTATATTTACGCCTTTTGGACATGGCATACAATATTCACATGCTGTACAATTAACCTTCACTCTTTCTTTATATACATTTTTAACTTTATCCATAATTTCTAACTCTTTTTCTGACAAAGAGTTTGGAGCTGCATCACTAGCTGTTCTTATATTTTCATTGATATTATCCATATCATTCATTCCACTTAATACTACTGAAACTTCTGGGTGATTCCATACCCATCTTAGAGCCCATTCAGCTGGTGATCTTTTAACTTCATATTCATCGAACGCTTTCATTGCTTCTTCTGGTAGATTTTTAACTATCTTTCCGCCTCTAAGTGGCTCCATGATAGCTACACCTAACCCCTTACTAGCTGCATATTGCAAGCCTTCTTTACCTGCTTGATAATTTTCATCTAGATAGTTATATTGTATTTGGCAGAATGACCAATCATAATAATCAACTATACCTTTAAATACTTCTAGTTTATCATGGAAAGAAAATCCTGCATATCTTATTCTTCCATCTTTTATGGCAGAATCTAAGAATTCATCTATACCTAGTTTCTTAAGATTTTCCCATACTCCTTCATTAAGAGCATGAACTAAATAAAAATCTATTCTATCTGTTTGTAAGCGCTCTAATTGAGCATTTAAATATTTATCCATATCCTCTCTAGTCTTTATTAACCAGCTAGGTAGCTTTGTTGCTAAATTTACTTTTTCTCTATACCCATCTTTAAGAGCTCTTCCCACGAAAGGTTCACTCTCTCCTCCATTTCCCATTCCTGTACCGTGGTATGGAAAAGCTGTATCAATATAATTAACTCCATTATCTATTGCATGACGAATCATTTCAGTAGCTTTTTCTTCATCTATTTTAGTACTATCTCCATTAATAATAGGCAGTCTCATACACCCAAATCCAAGTTCTGAAACTTTTTCATTTGTTTTTCCATAAGTTCTGTATAACAAAGTAATTCCCCCTCAAAAATTATATTTCTTACTTATATGCTTTTAGCATAATTTCAATTGTCTCATCAATTGATAATTTATATGGATCTAATTCAAATAGTCCTCCCATTGTTTCTCGGGCATTTAGGGCTAGACTAGGAATTTCTTCTTTAGTAATATTATAACTTGACATTTTTAGTTCTCTTACACCGCATTCTTCTTGTAACTTTACTAAGGCTTTTACAAAGGCCATAGGTCTCTCATTTTCACTTATTGAATTAACATCAACACCCATAGCTCTCGCCATATTTACAAATCTTTCAGGAGATTTTTCTGCAAAAAATGTGTAATATGTCTCTGAAAGCATAATAAGTCCAGCTCCATGGGGAAGTTCTGGATGATTAGCACTTAGTGCATGTTCCATTGAATGTTCTGATGTACAGCTGGATGTAGATTCTACTAAACCTGAAAGAGTATTTGCCAGTGCAACTTGTGTTCTAGCTTCTAAATCATTTCCATCCTTAACAGCTTTAGACAGATATTTTGCTATTAATTCAATACTTTTAAGCGCATATGCATCACTAATAGGCGTAGCTATATTAGCTATATATCCTTCAGTTGAATGAAAAAGTGCATCAAAGCCTTGATAAGCTGTAAGATTTGGCGGAACTGTAAGCATAAGTTCAGGATCTACTACTGATAGAGTAGGAAATGTATGTTCATTCCCAAAACCAATTTTTTCTTTAGTATCTTCCTTCGTTATAACTGTCCAAGGATCTGCTTCAGTACCTGTTCCAGCAGTTGTTGTAATTGCTACGATAGGAAGTACATTTTCTTTAACAGGTAATCCTTTTCCTGAACCTCCCACAATATAATCCCAGTAGTCCCCAGGATTATTCACCATAACAGCTATGCTTTTCGCCGAGTCTATACTACTTCCCCCACCAAGTCCTATTATGAAATCACAGTTTTCCTTTTTGGCTAGAGCAGCCCCTTCCATAACATGACTCTTTATAGGATTAGGTAATATTTTATCAAATAAAACATATTCGATTTTTTTCTCAGTAAGAATACTTTCCAGTCTGTTTAAATATCCATACTTTTTTACTGAGTTTCCACCTGTTGTTACAATTAATGCCTTTTTTCCTGGCAAGTTCTCATTTAAAAGTTCATTTAATTTGCCTGCACCAAATAAAACTTTTGTTGGTATATGATAATTAAAATTCATCACAAGACCTCCTATTAATTAGCAAAAGTATATATATATAGTATATCATTTGGAATTTTTCCTACAAGACTGTACTTTATTGAAACATAGTATCCAATATGATACTGTGTTTCATATGTTATAAGGTTTTTATTGGAAACTTAATTTATTAGTTGAGCTATAAACCTTTAAACTTGCTAATTTAACTTAACTTCTATAAAATAGCTTTGATATTATATTTGTAGTATAATAATTCTAGTATAAAATGACTTTTAGATACTATAGGGCTTTAAGATACAATAAAATTCATACTATTCTAGGAGGATACTTCATGGAAGAGAAAATAACTAAATTGAAGGAAGCTACTTGTGAGATTGAAGTAACATTTGAAGTAATCGGTGGAAAGTGGAAACCACTCATATTATGGTATTTAGGTGAAATTAACACTTTGCGTTTTGGGCAACTTAAACATTTAATACCTGATATTACACATAAAATACTAACAAAACAATTAAGGGATCTTGAAGAAAATGGACTAATTGAACGAAAAGTTTATCCAGAAATTCCGCCTAAAGTTGAATATTCTATTACAGAGAATGGCAAGGAAGTTTTACCTATTCTTGAAATGATGTGCGATTGGGCTTATAAAAACAATTATTTTAATTATGATTTAAAATATGATTTATGCGGAGAAAATATAAAAAACACTTTATCACTATATGCCAATGATATTTAATGCTCATTATTAAAGAAAGGTGATAATAATAGCTTAGATTAGCTATTATTATCACCTTTTTTATTTTTTTAGAACTAATTTCTTCTCATTTTCTGTAAGGACTTCATTCATGCTTCCAGTTCTATATCCTAACATATCTAGTGTTACATATGTGAAACCAATTTTCTTAAATTCATTTCCTATGTTATCCATAACTTCTATGCTAAAGAACTTTTCTCTCTCAGAAGGTTCCACTTCTATTCTTGCTATTTCTCCATGATGTCTAACTCTAACTTGTGTTATTCCCATATCAAGTAGGAATTGCTCAGCCTTCTCAACCATTTTTAATTTATCTATAGTAATCTTGTTTCCATAAGGAAATCTTGAGGATAAACATGCAAAAGATGGTTTATTCCAGGTAGGTAATTGAAGCTCCTTAGATAAATCTCTTATATCTTTTTTAGTAAGGTTAGCAAGTTTAAGTGGGCTTACTACAGCAAGCTCTTTTGCTGCTTGCATTCCTGGTCTAAAATCTCCAGTATCATCAAGATTAGAACCATCAAAAACAAATTCTACTCCATTTTCTAAGGCTACCTCCCCAATCTTAGTAAATAATTCTTTTTTACAATAATAACATCTATTTTTAGGATTACTTGCAAAGCCTTCTATATCTAATTCTTCTGAAGAAATTATAATATGCTTAACACCCATATCCTTTGCATACTTTATAGCTTCATTTAATTCTCTTTCAGGATAAGTTGATGAGGTTGCTGTAACTGCTATCAATTTATCTCCTAAAACTTCATGTGCTACCTTCATTAGAAATGTACTATCAACACCTCCCGAAAAAGCTATTGCAGCACTGCCATGTTCTTTTATTATATTTTTGAGCGATTCATATTTTTCTTTAAGTAGCATATTTTCTCCTCCTAATTTATATATATGGCTTGTCTATATTATAGGGTTTTAAGTTAAGTTTCCTATCAAAAACCCTATACATATCTATAGTATAATTAGTGTCAATCCTATATACAAGAATGCACTTTATTGAAATATAGTATCCTAAATGATACTGTATTAAATATTTACATAGACTTTAGGTTAACACCACTTTTTTCCCCATATATTCATTTCATCAATTATATTTCTTAAGTCTTGTCCCTTTTCAGTCAATGAATATTCTACTGCTGGAGGAATAGTAGGATAAACCTTCCTCTGCACTACTCCGCATTGTTCTAATTCCCTAAGTCTTAATGTTAATGTTTTAGGACTTATGTTATGTAGAGATTTTCTTAGTTCACCAAATCTTTTTGTTCCATCAAAAAGGTTTTTAATAACTAAGAATGACCACTTTCCATCTAAAACATTCAAAGCTTTTTCCACGCAGCATATTGTTTTATCATTATTTTCAAATTCTTCTCTCACACTAATTCACTCCTATAGTTCCTTTTAGGTAATCATATGTCATAAATGTAACCACTTCCAATTTTATAGTTATGGTGTTATACTTGTCAACATGAGAAATAATTTTATTGGAGGAAATTCAAATGGATTTTTTGGATTTAGCTAAAAAAAGATATTCCGTAAGAAAATACGAGACTAAAAGCGTAGAAGAAGAAAAACTAACAAAAATATTAGAGTCTGGTAGAATTGCTCCTACTGCTGCTAATTTTCAACCTCAACGTTTAATCGTAGTTCAAAAAGAAGAAGGACTAACCAAACTAAAGAAAAGTGCAGATATTAAAGGTGCACCTTTAGCAATAATTATATGCTCAGATCACAATACTTCTTGGAAGCGAAGATACGACGATAAAGATACTGCAGATATAGATGCAAGTATAGTTACAACTCATATGATCCTACAAGCTACTGAGCTAGGCTTAGGTTCAGTATGGATTTGTCATTTTGAGCCTACTATTCTTAGAGAAGAGTTTAAATTACCAGATAATTTTGAGCCAATTAACATTTTAGCCATTGGATATGCAAAACCTGAAGAGGATGCTTCTGAGAATGCTTCTCCAAATAGACACGATACTAGGAGAAAACCCTTATCTGAAACAGTATTTTTTGAAACACTTTAAAGTAAAAAGGATTGTAAAAATGCACATGAGTCATTTTTACAATCCTTTATTTACTTCAATTTAAAATACTTTTTGAATTTATCCATCCATTCCTTTGCAACTCTGGTATCTGTCTTTTTTAAATTTTCCACAAAGACTTCTAAAACATCTAATTTTTCTAATCCCTTCATTAAATGTCTTGGATATGATTTTTTTCTAGTATAACTATTCTTAGGATCAATAATCTTAATATTACCTTTCCCATCTACATAAACATCTCTACATCTAATATCTAATTTTGTAAACTGCAATTTTTTAAATTCTTTTATAACCTTATATAATTCTTTAGTCAATTCTTTAGTTAATCCGTTGTCTTTTATATATTTATCTAATCTAACTCCTTCAACCAATTCACGAATTATATATTTATCTCCATGTTTTATTATCTTGGGAAAATATTTAGAACCCTTTGCTCGTTTAAAAACTTGTGCTTCTTTTAAGCATATTTTTTTATCATAAAATATTTTAATTATTTTTTTCCCTGGTAATAAATAAACAATCCCATTATGTCCTCTTCCTAAATATTCTCCTTCTTTAAGTAAACCCTCTACCTCATCATCTAGTTCCAAACTAACATCATACTTTTTATCCATAATATTATCCATAAAAATTACTTTATACCATAATATGCATTCAAAAATATTTTGCTATAACCGACTAAATATTTTCCGGGAAATAATTTATATATTTTGATTTATAATTATAGAGTATAGATTTAAATTTTCTATACTCTATAATTCATTCTCGATATTCACGATAGTTATCACTGCTTAAATTCTGATATATTAAGTTTAATATCTGTATTCTTATTGTTCCCTATTATTTTTATTACTTCCCACCATATTGATGATATTATACCTATGACTATTGCTAATAATAACATATCTATTTCTAACCCTGAAGTTCCAAAAATTCCATTCAAAAATGGTATATACACTATTAGAAATACCATAATTAGTGCAAGACTATTAATAAGCAATCTTGCTTTACTTTGCTTTTCTTTAAATATATTTATTATATATTGAGTGTTAGATCTATTTACTAGAACTAATATAACGTTAGATACAATTAAAACTACCAATGCAAAACTTCTAGCATAATCTACATTAAGCCCTAAATCCACCATGTAATGAAATGGAATAAAAGCTGCAGCAAACATTGATATCCCTTGCAATATAACTTTAAAAGTTAACATTCTAGTTAATAATGGCTCTTTTGGATTCCTTGGTGGCTTATCCATAATATTAGGTTCAGCCTCTTCCCCTTCAAATATTATTGAACAAGTTGGATCAATTATAAGTTCCAGTAAAACAATGTGTACTGGTAATAGAATCTGAGGAAGATTAAATAAAGGTGAAAATAGTGATAAACATATTATTGGTATATGGATAACCATAATATATACCATAGCTTTTCTGATATTATCAAATATCCTTCTTCCATCTTTTACAGAACTCACTATTGTTGTGAAATTGTCATCCATTAATACCATATGAGCTGCTTCTTTTGCTACCTCTGTCCCTCTTTTTCCCATAGCTATACCTATGTCTGCAACCTTCAATGCAGGTGCATCATTAACCCCATCTCCAGTCATAGCCACTATTTCTCCTGATGCCTTCAATGCCTTAACAATTCTCATTTTATGACCTGGAATAACTCTAGAAAATATATCACAATTAGTTACTTCTCTGCATAACTCCTCATCACTCATATTATCTATCTCATTTCCAGTAATTGCTCTATCCTTAAATTGCAGCCCTATCTCATTTCCTATGGCCATAGCTGTTTTATTATAATCACCTGTTATCATTACAACTCTTATTCCAGCTTGCTTGCATAGTTTAATTGCTTCTTTTACTCCTTCCTTAGGAGGGTCTTGAAGCCCAATTAATCCCCTAAAGGTCAGCTCATACTTTTCAATATCTTCGTATAACTCCTCAGCATCACAGTCACATATTGTAATAACCCTCAATCCTTTATTTGCCATGAAATCAACTTCTTTAAGGATTCTTTGTTTTTCTATTTCATCCATTTTGCATAGATGAAGCAATGCTTCATGGGAACCTTTTACAGCTACATAAAATTTATCATCTTTTCTATATATATTTGCCATTCTCTTTGTTTCTGAATTAAATGGAATATTTAATGCCAAATCAAAATTTTTAATGTAGGTATCGTTGATTCTTTCATTTGCCATTTTAATTATAGACTTTTCCATTGGATCATAGGGATCCTTCTCACAAGCAAAAAGCATCAACCTACTTAAATATTCATCCTTAAAATCATTAATATCAACATAACTACCGTCAAAAATGCCCTTAACTTCCATATCATTTTTTGTGATTGTGCCAGTTTTATCAACTGCTAAAATTGTAGCTGAACCTAGGGTTTCAACTGCAGATATTTTTCTCATTAGAGCATTTTTTCGTGCTAAACGAAATGCTCCTAAAGAAAGAAATACTGTTAATACAACAGGAAATTCTTCTGGAATTATTGCCATTGCAAGAGTTATTCCTGAAAGTATACTTTTGATTATGTCATGATTATAAAAATATGTCACTATAATAAGTGTTATGCATAATATCAGCCCAACAATGGCCAAGTTCTTAACTAAGGTCTGTATCTTATTTTGCAATGGAGTAAGTTCTTCTTTTGTTTCACTTATAACTTTTGCTATCTTTCCATATTCAGTATTATAACCTGTAAACTCAACCTTTGCAGTGCATGTTCCAACTACTGAAAGTGTTCCAGCATATAATTTATCTTTCTTCCAATATTCTTCGTTAACTTGCTCATTTTTGGTGATATTTTTAAATACTGGTTCAGCTTCTCCAGTAAGAATGGATTCATCTACTGAAAAGTTTGATACTTCTAAAATAGAACAGTCAGCTGGTATTCTATCTCCTTCACTTAATAAGACAATATCTCCCGGCACTAGTTCAAAGCTTTTTATTATTACTTTTTTCCCGTCTCTAATTGCTTTGACATTTGGGGCCGTTAATTCCTTTAAAGCATTTAAAGTTTTCTCTGTCTTCCATTCTTGAATAAATGTTATAGATGCTACGAATCCTACGAAAATAAGCATTATCAATGCTTCCTTAATATCTCCTAGGATAAGATATATTGTCGCAGTCCCAAGTAAAAGCAAAAACATAGGTTCCTTAAAAACTCCAATAAACTTTTTTATTGGACTGGTTTTTTCATTATTAGTAACTTCATTAAGCCCGTATTTATTTCTTAACTCTAAGACCTCTTTTGAAGATAATCCTCTCATACAATTATCCTTCATCATATCACCCCATAAAATTTTCATTCTCAATTTAATATATGCTAACCATCACAATTTGTTTCAATTGATAATGAATTAATTATAAATATACGCTTTTAATCTGATTATGTCAATGATTTCCAAAGTATATTTATTTTCAATTGATAATAATAGTCTATAATAAGAGTTAATATATTCCAATTAATAAACATTCCCTACCTTCTCAAAACTTGCCTCAAAAATAAAAAAAAGCGAAGGCTATCCTTCACTTTTTTATAAACTTGTTACTACTTAATTAAACTATTTCCTGTCATTTCTGCTGGTTTCTCTAAATCCATAACTTCAAGCATAGTTGGAGCTATATCTGAAAGTCTTCCACCTTCTTTAAGTTCTCTTCCTTTTGCTTCATTACTAATCCAAAGGAATGGTACTGGATTTGTAGTATGTGCAGTAAATGGAGCTCCTGTTGAGAAATCAATCATAGTTTCAGCATTTCCATGGTCTGCAGTTACGAATACAGTACCATCCTTTTCTAAAACCTTAGAAACTACTCTATCTAAACATGTATCTACTGTTTGAATTGCTTTTTCTGCTGCTTCAACAACTCCAGTATGACCTACCATATCAGGATTTGCATAGTTCAATATTATCATGTCATATTTATCTGAATCTAATCTATTTATAAGTTCATCAGTAACTTCATAAGCACTCATTTCTGGTTTAAGATCATATGTTGCAACCTTTGGTGAGTTTATAAGTGCTCTATCTTCATTTTCATATGGTTTTTCTACTCCACCATTGAAGAAGAATGTTACATGAGCATACTTTTCTGTTTCAGCAATTCTTAATTGATTTAATCCTTTGTTACTTACATATTCACCTAAAGTATTATTAATTCCTTCAGCTCTATACGCAACTTCTACACCTTCTAGTGTTTTATCATATTGAGTCATAGTTACATATGTAAGGTTAAGAGTTTCTCTCTTAAATCCTTCAAATACTTTATCATTTATAGCTCTAGTTATTTCTCTAGCTCTATCTGGTCTAAAATTAAAGAATATAACTGAATCACCATTTTTAATTGTTCCTGTTGCATGACCATCTTCTAATACAACTGTTGGTAATACGAATTCATCAGTTTTGTTATCATGGTATGAATTTTCCATAGCTTCTACTGCTGAATTTGCAGTTTCACCTTTACCATTAACCATAGCATCATACGCTAATTGAACTCTTTCCCATCTATTATCTCTATCCATAGCATAGTATCTTCCACTTATTGTAGCTACTTTTCCTATAGAATTTGCTTTCATATAATCTTCAATTTCTAAAACGAAATCTTTTCCTGATGATGGAGGAACGTCTCTTCCATCCATAAACGCATGTAGATATACTTTTGTTAAACCGTTATCCTTTGCTAATTTTAGTAGTCCTTTTAAATGATCTATGTGAGAATGAACTCCACCATCTGATAATAAACCTAATAAATGTAATGATGAATTATTATCTTTTGCATTTTTAACTGCTTTTAATAATGCTTCATTTTTAAAGAAATTACCTTCTTCGATTTCTTTAGTTATTCTTGTTAACTCTTGATATATTATTCTTCCTGCACCGATATTTAAATGTCCTACCTCTGAATTTCCCATTTGACCAGTTGGTAAACCTACATCTAATCCTGATGCTTGGATTTGGGTATGAGGATACTCATTGAATAATCTATCATAATTTGGTTTATTTGCAGCTTCAACAGCATTTCCATCTGACTTTGGAGCTATTCCAAAACCATCTAATATCATTAATAAAACGGGCTTCTTTGCCATAATTACCTCCAAAATAATACTTATTATTATAAAAAGAAACAACCTTCTCTTTATTTTACTAGTTAATTATATTCTACCGTTAATAAAAAAACAATAGCAACAAACACTCTTTTAACGTTGCTTATTGCTATTGCATAAATTTAAAATGGATTAGTAATTTACTATTGCAGCAAAGTCAGTAGCAACTAAACTAGCTCCACCTACTAAAGCACCATCTATATCAGATTGAGCCATTTGTGCTTTTATTGTATTAGGTTTAACAGATCCACCATATTGTATTCTAACTTTATCAGCAACTTCTTTTCCGAACATTTCACTAACAACGTTTCTTATAGCCATTATTGTTTCATTTGCTTGTTCGTCTGTAGCAGTTTTTCCAGTTCCTATAGCCCAGATTGGTTCGTAAGCAATAACAACTTTTTCTGCTAAATCTGTTGATAAACCTTCTAAATCAGCTTTAATTTGAGCTCCAACAACTGCATTAGTAGTTCCATTTTCTCTTTGCTCTAAAGATTCTCCACAGCAAAGTATTGGAGTTAAATTGTGAGCAAATGCAGCTTTTACTTTTTTATTTAAAGCTTCATCAGTTTCATTGAAATATTCTCTTCTTTCACTATGTCCTAAAACAACATAGCTAACTCCCATAGCTTCTAACATTCTTGGAGCAATTTCTCCTGTGAAAGCTCCTTTTTCTTCAAAGTGCATGTTTTGTGCAGCAACTTTTATGTTTGAACCTTCTACTGCTTTTAATACTGCATCTAAACAAACAAAAGTAGGGCATACTACTACATCACAAGCAGCATCCTTTACTAATGGTTTTAATTCTTCTACAACTTTTACAGCTTCAGCTGGAGTGTAATGCATTTTCCAGTTTCCTGCAATTATAGCTTTTCTCATTATTTTCACCTCATAAAAATTTGAATTAAGGTTTTTAGCTATATAATTTATATAAAGCTAAAAACCTTTAATGCATAATATTTAAAATTATTTATCGTTTAAAGCAACTATTCCTGGTAATTCTTTTCCTTCAAGGAATTCTAATGAAGCTCCACCACCTGTAGAGATGTGAGTCATTTTATCACCAAATCCTAAGATATTAACAGCAGCAGCTGAGTCTCCTCCTCCGATTACTGTTGTTGCATCTGCATCTGCCATAGCTTTAGCAACTGCAATTGTTCCTTTGTTGAAGTTTTCAAATTCAAATACTCCCATTGGTCCATTCCAGATTACTGTCTTAGCATCTTTTATAGCATCAGCATAAAGAGCATCTGTCTTTGGTCCTATATCTAATCCCATATGTCCTGCTGGAATATTTTGATCTTCAGTAACAACAGCTTCAACATCTTTGAATTCTGTAGCAACTCTGTGGTCTACTGGTAATAAGAATTTAACTCCTTTTGCAGCAGCCTTTTCTATCATTTCTTTAGCGTATTCAACTCTATCAGCTTCAACTAAAGAAGTTCCGATTTCATATCCTTGAGCTTTTAAGAATGTATACGCCATTCCTCCACCTATAATTAAAGTATCTACTTTTTCTAATAGGTTATTTATAACAGCTATTTTATCTGAAACCTTAGCTCCACCTAATATTGCAACGAATGGTCTTACTGGGTTATTAACAGCTTCTCCTAAGAACTTTAATTCTTTTTGAATTAAATATCCACATACAGCTGTATCAACAAACTCAGTTACTCCAACTGTTGAACAGTGAGCTCTGTGAGCTGTTCCAAATGCATCATTTACAAATACATCAGCTAATGAAGCTAATTCTTTTGAGAATGTTTCTACATTTTTAGTTTCTTCTTTTCTGCATCTTGTGTTTTCAAGTAATACGATATCGCCGTCTTTCATTTCTGCAACAGCTTTTTTAGCGTTTTCTCCAACAACTTCTTCATCTCTTGCGAAAACAACTTCTTTTCCTAACATTTCAGTTAACTTTACAGCAACTGGTGCTAATGATTTTGAAGCATCTTTTCCTAAATGTGAGCAAAGTATAACCTTAGCTCCATTTTCAACTAAGTATTTTATTGTTGGAAGTGCTCCTGTTAATCTATTTATGTCAGTAATAACTCCATCTTTTAGTGGAACGTTAAAATCACATCTTACTAGCACTCTTTTACCTTTTACTTGGATATCTTCAACAGTCTTTTTATTGTAACTCATATCTTCACCTCATAATATAATATTTGTTAAAAAAGGCCTGGCCTTATAGACTTTTAACTACAAAACCAGACCTCTTATAATTGTCTACGTTCTAAATATCTAATCTATTACTTAAATTATTTTGCAAGTTTAGCAAAGTAAGATAAAGTTCTGATTAATTGAGATGTGTATGACATTTCGTTATCATACCATGAAGCAACTTTAACCATTTGGTTATCTCCAACTTGGATGATCTTAGTTTGAGTTGCATCAAATAATGAACCGTAGCTGATTCCGATTACGTCAGAAGAAACTATTTCATCTTCAGTGTATCCGAAAGATTCAGTAGCAGCAGCTTTCATAGCAGCATTTATTTCTTCAACAGTTGTAGTTTTTCCAAGAATAACTACTAACTCAGTTAATGAACCAGTTATAGTTGGAACTCTTTGAGCGCCTCCATCTAATTTTCCTTTTAATTCAGGAATAACTAATCCTATAGCTTTAGCAGCTCCAGTTGAGTTAGGAATGATGCTTGCAGCAGCAGCTCTAGCTCTTCTTAAGTCACCTTTAGCGTGAGGACCATCTAATGTATTTTGGTCATTAGTGTATGCATGGATTGTAGTCATTGAACCATATTTGATTTCAAATTTGTCATTTAAAACTTTAGCCATTGGAGCTAAGCAGTTAGTAGTACATGAAGCACCAGAAATAACTGTTTCTGTTCCATCTAATATATCATGGTTAACATTGAATACAACTGTCTTCATATCTCCAGTTGCAGGAGCTGATATAACAACTTTCTTTGCACCAGCTTGGATATGAGCTTCAGCTTTTTCTTTAGAAGTAAAGAATCCAGTACATTCTAATACTATGTCTACTCCTAATTCTTTCCATGGTAAATCAGCAGGATTTCTTTGAGCAGTTATTTTGATTTCTTTTCCGTTTACAACGAAAGCATCTTCCTTAACTGTTATTTCTCCATTGAATCTACCTTGAGCTGAATCATATTTGAATAAGTGTGCTAATGTTTTAGCATCAGTTAAATCGTTGATTGCAACAACCTCTAATTCTGAATGTTCCATCATCTTTCTTAATGCTAATCTACCTATTCTTCCAAATCCATTAATAGCTACTTTTGTCATTGAAAAAACCTCCTAAAAAGATATTTAATTATATAAAATATTCAAAAATATTTATATACACATTTAAGTTTGCTTAGTGAAAGTAATATTTATTCATTACTTTCAAAATATTTTATTATGTTTGTGGCAGCACCTTCATCAGTTACAAGTACTCCATATTCGTTTGTATTTTCTGTAGCTAAGATTGCTTCAACTTTATTTTTCCCACCAGCCACAGCAATATGAGTTCCTATTTTTTTAGCAACATCATAAGTAATTCCAATTGAGTTAGAAATAAAAACTACTTCTCCCTCTTTATTAAAATAACATCCAAAAGCTTCTCCTACTGCTTTTAACTCTCGTATTTTCTGCTTTTCAGCTTCAGTAAGACCTCTTTTTTCAGCCATTTCTTCTGCTATTCCTATTCCATATATAAGTACATTTGACTTATGAATACTATCAATAATTTCTTTTATTTCTCTTTCTTTTAAGAGTGTATCTAAAGCATTTCCACTTAAGTTATCTGGTACATGAAGCATCTTATAACTTCCATTTAGTTTATAAGCTAATTCTGCCGCTAAAGTACTAGCTTGGGTTTCAACTTTTTTACCCATACCACCTCTAGCTGGAACTACCAATACATCATGGACATTCGACACCTTAGGGAAATTCTCTACCACCTCTTTAATGGTGCTTCCTCCTGTAATAGCAACTACATCTCTGTTTTTTATAATCTCTCTTGCGTAGTTTGCTGCTGCTTTACCTAACTCTTTAATAATAGAAGGATCAGCTTCTATATCTCCAGGTACTACTATTACTTTTCTTAGTCCAAGAATTTCACTTAACTTTTGTTCTACATCAGCCAAGCCTTTAATTTCATGAATGAAGTCTTTTAATTCCTCAACTACCTTTTCTCCCTGGGTGGTAACGCTCATTCCAGGAGTGCTTATTTGAATTAAATTTTGAGCTTTTAGAAAATTCACTTCTGTTCTTACTATTCTTTCGCTTAAGTTTAGCTTATTTGCTAAAATTCTTCTTCCTATTGGTTGATAATAATATATGGTTCTCAAGATATTATATCTTTTTTCTAAGACATCAACTAACTCAGGAACAATATTTTTAAGCAATCTTAGAATATTCTGCAATGTCAACACTCCTTTGGTACACTAATGTCCCACTTGCAACTTTTACGTCCCACATCTATTATTATAAAACACTCTAGTAATTTTTAAAAGACATTTTGTGAAATTTTTTCTAAAAAGTTATTATATTTACTTTGTTTTTTCCTAATTTTAACTTAATGTTAAAATCTTTTTCTCTTGCTTGATGACTTTATTCCCATTTCTTCTCTATATTTTGCAACTGTTCTTCTTGATATATTAAACCCATTATTATTAAGCTCATTGCAAATAATCTGATCAGATAAAGGCTTTTCTTTACTTTCAGAATCAACGAGCTTCTTGATCTCATTCTTAACTTTTATTGTGTTAATATCCTCTTCCCCATTATCTCCAGCAATTCCAGTTGTAAATAAATCTTTTATTTTTATAGTTCCTCTATCTATCAATATAAATTTATCCCTAATAGCTCTGCTTACAGTTGATTCATGAACATCAAGAGCTTCTGATATCTCTTTTAATGTCATGGGTTTAAGGTAATTTTCTCCCTTTTCAAAATACTCTTTTTGTTTTTCTAATATCTTTTCTAAAACTCTATATAACGTGCTTTTTCTTTGCTCAATACTTTTAATTAAGAACATTGCTCCGCTTATTTTTTGTTTCACATAATCTTTTGCTAAATTATCCTTTGATTCATTTAATATTTCTTTATACATTGGGTTAATGGATAGCTTAGGTAAGACGCCTTCATTCATTATGATAAAATATTCTCCATCAATTTTCCTTATAGTTGCATCAGGAATAATAAACTTTACTTCTTCTCCAGTATAAAAACCTCTTGAAGGCTTAGGCTCTAATGTCTTTATTATATCTCCATATTCTTGTGCCTCTTTTGGAGTTATATTTAGTGCCTTCGCAATTTGAGCATATCTATTCTCGGCAATGTCCTCTAAATGATCTTCAACAATTGTATAAAGTTTTTCGTTGCCATACCCTCGCTTAGTAAGCTGGATTTCTAGACATTCTATTAGATTTCTAGCACCAATACCTGTAGGTTCTAAGCTTTGCACAAGCTCCAATGCTTCCTCTCCAACTTCTTGGGAAATATTTAGTTCTTCCAAAATATCTTCAAGTGATATATCTAAGTATCCCCTTGCATCTAAACTCTCAATTATATACTTACATATTGTTCTTTGGAATTCATCAATTGATAACTCCATAATTTGTTCTAACAAAAAATCCTTTAGTGTTTTTTCTGTAGAAATAAAAGTAAATGGAGATACTTCATCTTGGTCATAACTTCCGAAACTCTGATTTCCATAGTTATCAAACTCAAAATACTTTATCATCTCTTTATAATCATACTTATCCTGCATCTTTACTTCTTCTAAATCCTTTTCATAATTAGCATCGATTACAGGATTTTCTGCATATTCTTTATTTATATATTCTAATAATTCATTTGATGACATTTGTAAGAGCTTAACGGATAATTGCATTTGCTGAGTCATTACAAGCTTTTGCTCTTGAGTCAATGTCATATTAAAATTCATATTCATGCCATCACCCTTATACTACATTTTATCTTTTATAGTTTAAAATCTTATTTACGTCTATTAATTATTGTAACTTTAAACCCTTCAAAAAACAATAAAGTATTCATATTTTATTCCAATAGTTTAAGTTTAACCTTTAAATTCTCGAGCTTCATTAATGCTATTAGGAATTTTAATTAACTCAGTCGTTATTTTATTTCTATAGCCTTCTACTTCATTTCTAATATTAGCAGGTATTATTTTAGGATTAGTAAATTCAAAATCAATTGCTAAGTCCTTTATTCCCAAAGTTTTCATATTACTTACCCCGCTTTTGAAGGTACCTGTAGCCAATTCTTTGCATGCATCATAAGTAACTTTGTCAATGTTTCTTATTAAGCTTCCGAGTATTTGTGATGAGTACTCTGGAAACTTTTTCCCCATGTTCACTCCCGTTGCGATGACATATTTCTTTTCATCCTTTGCGGCCTTAAAGACGCCTTCTGCTTCCTTGTCTAAGGTTTCAAATATAATATCGCATCCTCTGTTATATAATTCTGTTGCATTATAGAAAGCTTCATCTATACTTAGTTCCTTTTGCCATCTGCGTGTATTTTGTCCATTTATTAATTTCTCTGCTGCAATAGGATTCGAGATCTTAAGTCCTGCTACTAAACCAGATAAATATTTATTTTCTTTTTCCTGATTGTTAAGGGATATAAAGCCTACGCTATTAGTTTTAGTCAATCTCCCTGCCACCAAGCCTACTAAAAAAGCCCCTTCCTCATCTTTAAATTCAATAGACTTTACATTTTGATTATCACTTTTCCCATCAATCAAGGTAAAATACTTATCACTTAAATCTAGAGATGCCCTATCTAAACTCTTCTTCATATTTGGTCCAATTGTCATAACTAACACACTGTCATTATATAATTTTTCTAGCTCTTTATAATCAATTTCATTTGGTTTATTTTCTTTCACATTTATCTTAATATCAAATTCTTTGCTAGCTTTTATTAGACCATTATATGCACCTTCATTACGTCCATGATCCATAATTATGTCATTGTTAGCTAGAAAACTAACTTGATTATTATTATTAAAAGGTTCCATATAGATGTCATTATACCCCAAAAGGTTTGTTGACAATAATAGAAAGAGTGCAATTCTTTTCATATCTCTACCTCCTTTTAACATTAGTTTTTCCACTATTTTTATTGTAATTCAAGCTGTAAATCTTGCAAAAAAAATACATATTATAATGAAGTATTATAATATAGGCATTATAAATAATTCTTTAAATATGCTCCCACTATTTACCTAGGACTTTTTAAAGGTTTATTTGGATTCAAATGGGTTTTTTATAGGAAACTTAATTTATTCTTACATAAATAAATTATTAGTTGAACTTAAAACCCTATACTTCCTAAAAGCAAAAAAACTTGGCTTGTCCAAGTTTTTTACATTATTATATCTATTTATTTTTAGGTATAAAGAAAATTCCTGCTGCACCAGGTCCAGCATGTATTCCTACAGTACACCCAACTTCTGCTTTAATATACTCAATTTTATTGTCATCTAGGTATTCTTTCAATTTATAATATATTTCATCCCCTGATGAATTTAATAATAATAAAGGTTCCTCTGTATCTATTTCAGCACTTATTAAATCATCAATGATCTTTTTAATTACTTTTTTAGTTCCTCTAATCTTTTCCTTTACTACCATTTCTCCATTATTAACTTCTAATATAAGACGTATTCCTAGAACACTTCCAATTACACCTGCTGTTTTTGACAATCTACCGCCTTTTACTAAATGTTCTAATGATTCAAATGCTAATGAACTTTTAATTACTAATTTCATTTTTTCTATTTCATCAACTATTTTTTCAATCTCTAATCCATCTTCTATAAGTTTAGCTGCTTTAAGCACTAATAATCCTAACCCTGAGGTAACATTTTGCGAATCAATCACATATATATCGTCACTTTCTAGCATCTCTTTTGCTATGCAGGCTGATTGATAAGTTCCACTCATTTTTGATGATAGGTGAATAGATATAATCTTGTATCCTTCACTTAAATATTTCTTGTAGCAATCATAAAATCTTTGTGGCGTTACTTGTGCTGTTGTTGGGAATATAGTCCCTTCCTTTACCCTTTGGAATAAAGTCGCCGTATCTATCTCTACTCCATCTAAATAACTTTCTTCCCCAAAATTAATAAGCAGAGGCAATGACTCTATTTTTCTTTCTTCTAATATATCTTTAGACAAATCCGCTGTGGAATCCGTTATTATTTTAATTTTTTCCATTAATAACTCTCCTTTACTTCATACTTGGGAAATTCAGTTGTCTTAATGCTTCATATGCTACAATTGCAACAGTGTTTGATAAATTTAAACTTCTAGTGGATGTATTTATCATTGGAATTCTCATTCCTCGTACTTTATTATGTACTTCTTCCGGCACACCAGAAGTTTCTCTTCCAAACATGATAAAATCTCCTTCTTGAAATTTTATTTCATCATAATATTCTTGAGCGTGAGTTGTTGATAAGAAAATCCTTGATGTTCCGTATTTCTCCATAAAGGCATCAAAACTTTCGTGAATCTCTAAATCAAGATCTTTCCAATAATCTAATCCAGCCCTTCTTACACTTTTTTCGTCTATTGAAAACCCAAGCGGCTTTATCAAATGCAATTTTGAGTTTGTTAAAACACAGGTCCTAGCAATATTTCCAGTGTTTTGTGGAATCTCCGGCTGATACAATACTATATTAATATTCAAACTTTTTCCCTCCATTTATACTGATGATGCTTTCACTATTATTTAGATAAATCCATACCAATAGTTATAATAAACTTTTAAAAACTTTCTATTTTTAAATAAAATACTAGAAATAATATTACACTATAACTAACTTATAGTCAAAATTCAATTTTATATTTTTTCCTCTAAAATAAACTTTCTAATGGCATAGCCAACGCCACTATTATCATTACTAGTGGTTACAAAATCTGCTTTTTCTTTAATACTAGTTGATGCATTACCCATTGCTACTCCTAAACCTGCATATTCAATCATGGAAATATCATTTTCATTATCCCCAACGCATATAACTTCTTCTCTTTTAATTCCTAAATGCTCACTTAGAATTTTTACTCCATTTCCTTTTGAAACTTTTGCTGCATTAATTTCAATATTAAATGGATATGAGCTCGTCACTTCTATTTCAGGAATTTTTCTTAATTCCTCTTTAGCTCTATTTATTTTTCTTAAACTTAAACTAAATGTTATACATTTTAGTATTTCTTCTTCCTTTTCATTAAGTAACTTTTTCCACTTATTAATTCCAACAATACTTTTTAGAGAAATTTTATAGTCTACTGGAATTCCTCTAGCTGAAAATACGTATCCCAATAATTTTTGAAATGCACTTCCACTGTATATTGCATTACGAGTATGAAAGTGAGGCGTAAGCTTATATTTTTTAAGTATATCGAGTATTTTTAGTGAAGTATCATATCCTATAACTCCTTTAAATATTTCTCCTCCATCCTTATC
Source organism: Clostridium sp. 'White wine YQ' (assembly GCF_028728205.1). Lineage (NCBI taxonomy): Bacteria > Bacillati > Bacillota > Clostridia > Eubacteriales > Clostridiaceae > Clostridium > Clostridium sp. 'White wine YQ'. The sequence continues at coordinate 201,626 of NZ_JAQYUU010000001.1, read as the reverse complement.
TATTATTATAGCTCCATTCGCAGCTATAATAGGTGCCTTTAAGTCAATATAATCAGCATAAAAAGCAGCATTATTATATATTCTTCCGGTTGAAATAGCTACTACAACACCTTTCTCTTTAGCTTTTTTTATACATTCTTTATTTTCATTACTTATCTTTTTTCTACTGTTTAGCAGTGTTCCATCCATATCTATGCATATAAGTTTATATTTCATCTAATTAACCCTTTCTTAATGAGAAGAATTTTTTTATTAAATAGATCATGTTTCCATCTTTTTTCTTTAGATAATCCTCAAAATAATCTACATACTCTTCTCCATTTACTAACTTAACTTCATTTCCATAACGTTCTAAATAAACTAATTGAATTAACTTTTTAAGATTATTACTTAGAGTTACATCCTCTATTCTATCAATAAATTCTCCATATGTTTCATAGTTTTTTTTAAGTATATCAATTGAACTCAAGCCTTTTTCATAATATAAAAATATTTTTTTTGCTGAAGTTTCTTTTCTAAGGTATTTATACTTTCTCTTTATTTGCAAAATCCTTAGAACAATCATAAATATTAAAAGAATTCCAACAATCTTAAAGAGCTTATCATTCTCTATTTTAAATTTATTACTGTTTGCTATATTAACTGAATTACTATCTTCACTTTTTTGCGATTTGGTTCTCTCCACTTTTCCTGCAGCATTAACATTACTGCTACTATTTGCAGCAAAATTACTTATAGAATCTTTTTCACTAAATTCATACGCAGTGGGAGAAGCATCTGCCTCCAGCCATATATTATCTTGTTTTATTTTAGAGCTATCTTCATCTAACTTATAGTTTACTTCACACCAAGCATGTGCATCCATATTAGTAACTATGTAGTTTCCATCATTATCTCTTTTGTCTGAAAGTTTAAATCCTTCCACATACCTTGCAGGTACTCCTGAAATTCTACACATCATTGTCATAGCCGTTGCAAAATACTCACAATATCCTTTTTTTTCTGTAAAAAGAAAATAATCTAAGAAATCTTGTCCTTGTGGTATTTCTGAAACATCCAAGGAATACTTGTAATTAGACTCCAAATACTTTTTTATTGCCTCAACCTTATCTTTTGGACTAACTTTATCTTTAGTAATTTCCCTCACTAAATCAAAGGTCCTTAGTGTAACAGAATTAGGTATTTGTAAATAAAAATCTGGAACTTCGCTGCTTACCTTGCCGTCGGTTGCAATTTTTAATAATTTATTATCAACAATAGATTGTTCTAAAAAATCATCATCTAAAAATTTAACAATATAAGGAGTATTAATTAGATCTTTAGAAAAAAATATATTGCTAAACACATCTTTATATATTCTTTGGTTATTTTCTTCTTGAATATCTGTTGAATACTTTGGAGCGTAATAACTTTCATTTTTAATATCAGGAGATATTTTTACTTCTATGACTTTTCCGCCTAAGCCTTTTATTTCACTTACTAAATTATCACTACTTGTTTCCGCATCATCTGAAACAATTTGTTGATGATTACTTACCCATCTATCCCCTATATAAGTATCTCTCACGTTTCCCCTAAAATAATATTGCTTATTTATCTCTCCCTGTAAAAAAGTAATTTTGAAAGCTTCTTTGTCATTCAGCTTCAATTTTCCGCCTAACTTATCTTGAGCCTGCGAAAAGCCTGCTCTCCCTTCATTATACCCTATGAAACTCTCATCAGAAACATCATTATATTTTGTTTTATTTATAGATAAATTAGCTTTAATCTTAGTAGAGTATGCACCAGCTTTTCTGTATGGGAGTTTAGTTGATATTCCTATTAAAATAGCAGTTAACCCTATTGAAAATAAGACTAACTTCCACTTAGTGATTTTACACTCTTCAAAATCCAAACTTTCCTTTATAAGAAAGTGCTTCAAATTATTTGCGCCAAATGTTAATAATATTGTTGCTAGTAAAAATGGCATTGTATAAATTATCTCTTCTTTATAACCTAAGAACCATAAAATAGTTACTATGGATATATCTAAATATGTAAGTATTCCTAATGATCCTATTTTAGATAAATATGCTCCCCACATATATATAAATGGGACAATAGTTATTATAAAATACCTATATTCTTTAAAATCAGTAGATTTTCCACTGGATAAATTACTGTTTATAATTTCAATAGAATTGTTCGCACCTCTAGAGATAAAGAAAATAAAAAACAAGCATCCAAATATAGCTATACTCATAGGAATTGTTATCTTATCCGATACTTCTTCTCCCAATATAGTCCATGTTAACAGAATTGATATGACTATTGTTCCTACTATATTTCCATAATCTATATTTTCGACCCTATAAGCCTTTTTTAGTAAAAATAAAATATATACTACATTCAAGGTTATCAGGAATAAATTTAATCTATGATGTCTTATCCATTTCATAAAAAGAATTACCTCGTAAAATATTAAATATTAATAATATTATCTTTGTTATATTTAGAAAATGTGTAGAATAAACATTCTTCGATATAATACTTTTTTTCAATTCTACTTATATCTATATCTTCATAAAAAGGTACTACAATAATAGGAGTTGTAACAGAAGAATTTATGTCTGCATTTAGCAAATAATCATTTATGTCCACATCTCCAAAACTAAAATTAGTTAGAAAGTATTCTTCTAATAATTTCATTCCCAAATAGTCATATATAAATAAATTTTTACTGCTCTTATTATTTATAAATAAATTAATTGAATATCCTTCTCTGACTTTTTTTAATATATAATTAAAAGCAAATTCAATCAATTCCTCTTCTTTTCTACCAGTAGGGTCAATGTCCATAATTTTTTTGTTCATATCTAATATTAATATTTCTGATTTTCCTTGATTACATTCATACTCTTTCACATAAAGTTCCTGCCTTTTACAAAGCAATCTCCAATGTACCCTTTTCAAACTATCTCCTTGCCTATATTCCCTTAATTCTTTTAATTCATCCATACTATTAAAATTATTTCCTTCATTCTTATTTATCTCTGGAATTTTATGATGACTTTTCTTTACTTCAAGGTTTGTATCCCTTTTAACATAAACTTTTAATATGGATTTATGGTGTGTTTTAAACTTCATTTTTATTATTCCTAATGGATCTATAAGTGTGATATTTAATCTGCCAAAATCATAAATTCCTCTAATATATGGGACGATTTCCTCTTGCAATTTTAATTCTCTCCAGAAAGAAAAGACATGACCCTGATAGCTTTTCACAATATAACTCATTTCTTCATTTTCTATTTTTACAATTGGTAAATATAATGGAATTTTTGATTTTATCTCTGTTGTAGCTTTAATATTCTCTTCAGTAGTTACTTCAAGTTTATCTAACTCTATAGATATATCCATAACCTTATACATAACTGCAATATATATTATAGAAAAGAAAAGAGCTATTAGAAGCATATACAATATACTTGAAAAAACAATTCCACCCTCTATATACACTAAAAAGGCACTAATTATTATTAATAATAAATACTTTAAATCAACCTTAACCATGTTAAATTACCTTTGGTATAGCAACGCTATTTAATATATCTTTCATTATCTCATTAATATACTCTTCTTTATTTTTTCCACTATAGCTAGGTATAACCCTATGATTAAAAACCAAAAAGATATTTTCTTTAATATCTTCTGGTATAACGAATTCTCTTTCATTTAGATAAGCACTTGCTTTTGCAATTTTTTGCAATGTTAATGCTGCTCTTGTACTAACTCCTAGTAAAAGCCTATCATCCTCCCTCGTCTTATTAGCTATTGCTACTATATATTTTATGATTTCTTCGTGAATGCTTATAGAATCAACTTCTTTAATTATTTCAAAGAATTCGCTTTTATTAATTACTTTTTGGGCTTCATCTAGTGGCTTTAGATTATTTTGCATTTTAAGAATCTCCTCCTCACTTTCTTCTGTAGGATACCCTAAGGAAATTCTTATTGAAAATCTGTCCAATTGAGCTTGAGGAAGTATTGATGTACTTATATACTCTAATGGATTTTGTGTTGCAATAACAATAAATGGGGATTCTAATTTATAGCTATTTCTCCATTCAGTTATTTGTTTTTCTTCCATTGCTTCTAAAAGTGCACTTTGTGTTTTAGGAGAAGTTCTATTTAATTCATCTGCTAATAATATGTTTGAGAATATTGGTCCCTTTCTAAATTCAAACTCACCAGTATGTTGATTATAAATAGATACACCTAATATATCACTTGGTAATGAATCTGGAGTACATTGTATTCTTGAAAAATCCAAGTCCAAACTCTTAGCTAAAGCCTTAACTAAGGTAGTTTTACCTAGTCCAGGCAAATCTTCAATAAGTATATGTCCTCCAGATATAACTCCTTTTAACAAATCATTTATTTCCTTTTCCTTACCTAATATTACTTTATTTAAGTTGTTTTTAATTTTTGTAATATAACTATAGTTCATATTAATTCTCCTATAACTGTAATTGCATATAAATATTTTAACATAATATTCCACAATAATAACCCTCTTTAATTTTTACCACAAGGAAACTTTTATAAACAAATAAGGTTATAGCTAGTAATTAATTTACTATCTATAACCTTATGTTAATCGCTAAGATATTAAGATGTTTTGTTAGTATCAGCTGGAGCCTTAGGTTGTTCAACCTTTTTAGTTCCTCTTTTTAAAACTCCATCAACCTTCTTATAGGTATCTGTTGCAATAGCTTCTCTATTTATTTCCTTGCCACCTTGATAAGTTACTTGATAACTTCTTACTTTATAACCTACTACAGGTTTTTTATCCCACGAAGTTTCTCCTTCTGGTAAAGTAGAATCATCAACAGTAGTTGTTGTTGGTTGAATTGTCTCTAAGGTTTCTGCAACTAATTGATAAGTTTTTCCTTGCATGCTTTCAACATTTCCATATATATTAACATATACATTTCTACTTGCTGTGAAAGCTTCAATATAAACTGGGAAATCATAAGTATTTTTAAATTTATAATCCAATACTCCCCATACAACTGTCGCATCTAAACCAGGTTGAGAATAACTTGTTGGCATGGAATGGTTTGTTCTTTCAACGGATCTTAAGTTTGCAGCCATAACAGCTCTATAAAGAGTTGTTGATACCTGACATATTCCGCCACCTAGACCATCTTCCACTTTATCTCCTACAAAAATTGCTGCATCTTTAAATCCTCTTGCGTAGGTTCTTTCCCCAACAGTTTCATTATAGCTAAAAACATCACCCGGCATTAATAACTTACCATTAATATGACTTGTTGCTAATTCTACATTTGTAGATCTTCCAGGATTAGATGTAGCATAACTTGTTTGATATGATGACATTTTTCCAGTTATCTTAGAAAGCTGATCCTTTGTAATGGAAGGTTTGTCCTCAACTGTTGTCATAGCAATTTCAGTATCTTTACCAATTTCACCATTAATTGATTCTTTAAGTTTAGATGTTAATTCATCTTCATTTATCTTTACACCATTTTGTTCTGGTGTAATTGATATATTTCCATTACTTACAGAAATGGATGCCGCTTTTGCAGGTTTATTCATTTCACTAGTAATTTTTTGTTTAAAAGCATCTAATTTTTTTTCATCATATTTAAAATCTATAGATAAGTTCTTATTATTTTTACCATCAATCCATGCTTTTTTACCTAAAAAACTAGAATCCTTACCTACTGCTAATGCATCATTTGCAGTCTTTTCAACATCAAACTCAGTAGAAAGCTCTGAATAACCTAATGAAAAACTTGTCTCATTAACCTTCAGGTTAATCTTTTTATCTTTAATTTTATCTACAAAATTATCTTTTAGAATTTGTAGTACTTGCTCTTTTGTTTTTCCAGATAAGTCCACGCCTTGAACTTTAACTCCTGGGTATACTTGATCTGACCAGGCTTTTATCTTACTATTAGTAAATAATGCATAAGCTGAGGTTCCGGATAAAATTACGGCTATTATAACTAGTATTGGAACAACTACTTTTTTATTTATTCTAAATTTATTTTCCTTTGAGTCCTTTTTCATCATATTCTCCTCTCTACATACGCAAATCTATTATACTACAAATTACTTATACAATAAACTAATTTATTCTAACAAAAAATTTATATTTTTCTTAAGAATTTTTACTTTAATATTAATAAATTTAAATCGTTGTAGAAATTTGTAACATAATAAAAAGTGGATGCTTTGAGTTGCATCCACATGAAAAATTACTTTTTGTTTAAGTGAAAAATAAATACTCTCCACTAAAATATATCTGATTATTATCAACTTTACTTTCTCTACTTAATGGGTTTAATATATAAGCACTTCTTCGCTTAGATATTTCTCTGTCTTTATCAAAAGCATGAATTTCTATTTTAATGGATTGATTTTGAGGGATATTTAATTTTCTTATTGGTATAACAACTCTATTTTGATTTTTATCTGTAGTAGTATAATATTCACCATTTACGAAGATGTTATATCCATTAAGGTCTGGTTCTGTGTTAGGTTTCCAGGTAACATATATGTTATTACTATCCATAGTTGCAAATAATCCTTGAACTATTGCCGGTGGCATTAGGTATGCTATATTATCTGGCCCCCAGTTTAAATCATTAGGTGGGTTTGCTCCTTTTGCTACTCCTTTTTCTGTATATTGCCATATTCTCCACCTAGTCCATCCTCCTACATTCGGTGGAATTGGAGGATTTCCTGGGATTTCTCTATACATTGCAATCCATAGTGGCATATCACTTAACGGATATCCTCTACCAGGTATATAAAAATTGTTGTAGATATCTATAAAGAATGTCCCTGTATATAGCATTAGTCTACGATTAGTCTTTTTTTCAAACCTCTTTCTGAATCTATCTACCCAATTAATAAGACCAGCTGTAGAAATTGACTTATCTTGTGGTGCCTCCACATCAAGTACTGGAAATAAATCTCCATAATCACGATTCCCAAATCCGAGCTGAAGTGTATTTATAAAATTATCGCATTGACTGTCTGCTGTGGTTAAATCATATGATGGAAGTGCATAATGATAGGCTCCTACTGGAATTCCATAATTCCTAGATGATTTTGCAAAATCAATAAACTTTTTATCTACCCTAAAAGTTCCTGTTGATGAACCAGATGCTCTTAAGTATAAAAAATCATAACTTCTAGCTATTACTTGAAAATTCACCCCTTGAGTATACTCATTAATATCTAGTCCGAAAAGACTACGAGGATTCTTATCCTGCATCCTTTGCCTCCAAATAATTTCTTCTATAATAAGATATCCAAGTAGTAGTTAAAAAGTTACATTTAGTTTTTACAATTTAATCTTATAATAAAGCTTATATTATCACCTAATGATTCTGCCCATATTTCTCCCTCATGCATGTAAACAATATTTTTAGCTATGGCTAAACCTAGGCCGCTACCTGAGGTTGTACTTGTTCTTGCCTCATCCATTCTGTAAAATCTTTCAAATATTTGATTTAGCTTTTCTCTCTCTATTCTAGAACCTTTATTTTTCACAGCTATAAACACCTTATCTTTTATTCTCCAGATAGATACCTTTACATCTGAATTCTTATAAGAATATTTTATAGTATTGGTTAATAGATTTTCGAAAACCCTTACCATTTTATCTGGATCTAATGAAACCATGATCTTTTCATTCGGATAGGACTGAATAACATTCAATTCACTTTCTTCAAACAAAGGCATCATTTCATCCGTAATCTGAGATAAGAATTCCACTATATTAACGTCTATCGGATTAAGTTTTATTCCCTCATTTGTTAGTTTTGTAAATTCAAACAAGTCTTCAATTAATATTTTTAATCTCTCAGCCTTTGAAAAAGCAATGTTTAAATACTCGTGCATTTGCTCTTCGCTTTCATATTTACCTTCTTTAACTAATCCTAAGTATCCCATTACTGAAGTTAATGGAGTTCTTAAATCATGAGATACATTTGTAACTAAATCATTTTTAGTTTTTTCAATTGTTCTTTCTTTCTCAATGTTTGTATTTATTTTATTAGCCATATAGTTAATATTCTCTGCTAAAATTTTAAGTTCATCATTACCTTTTTCATTAATCCTATGTTTTAAGTCTCCTTCTGCTATAATCTTTAAATCTCTAGATATCTCTTCAATATATTTCATTTTATCATTTGTAATTCTAATAAATGCAAATACGAATACCACTAAAGAGCCTAACAGGGCAAAGAAACTATTATTCACGGTGTAGTGTTTATAATTTATCCTATTTTCAGCCTTAACATCAAAAATTAAAAATACATTTTCACCTTTAACTTTTGCTGGATATACATAAGCTTTTTCACTTTCATTTGCTCCATTGTTAAGTGTACTCTTAAATATCTCTTGTAAATCCACCTGATCACTTGCAGTGTAATTCATCTTATAGTATATCTTCCCGTCAGCATTAACAATTGCCAAACTTGAATTATGTAAATCTTTTTTTGCAAAGAAAGTATCCATCTGCTGCTTATTTTTTATGTCCACATTACTTTTGTTTATTTCATATACAAAGTTCTGATAATATTCTTCGCCATAATTAAAATAGTATTCAATGTATTCGGATGTTATAGTTCTAGAGAACATCTTATTAAATACTCCATATGAAAAAAATGCAAGAAGAAAACATATTCCGAATACAACAACCAGTTCAAATCTTATGCTTTTCTCCATTCTTTCGTTAAAAAGCCTATAAATTATCTTTATAGGCTTCATAATCTTCATATTTAGTATTCTATTTAATCTTCTATTAATTTTATTTATCAATTTTATAACCTACTCCCCATACTGTCTTTATATATTTAGGGTTTCTTGGATTTTCCTCTAGTTTTTCTCTTATTTTTCTTATATGAACCATTACTGTATTATCGGATTGTATAAATTGTTCATTCCATACACTTTCGTATATATTTTCAATAGAAAATACTTTTCCTTTGTTTTTTGCAAGAAGAGCAAGTATATCGAATTCTATCGGTGTTAACTTTACTTCTTCGTCATTTAAAAATATTTGATGACTTTCTAAATTAATAACTAATTCATCAGCCTGTATAACATTAGAATTTTCTTTTACCTTAAAACCGGTTTCCTCATTTATAATCGCTTGATTTAGTCTCTTAAATCTTCTTAATTGTGATTTTACTCTAGCAATCAATTCTAATGGATTAAATGGTTTAGTAACATAATCGTCTGCTCCTGTGTTTAATCCAAGGATTTTATCTATATCTTGTGTTTTTGCTGAAAGCATTATAATCGGAATATTTTTTTCTTCCCTTATTTTAAGGCAAGCTTCTATCCCATCAACCTTAGGCATCATTATATCAAGTATAACAAGATCAACCTCTTCATCACTTAGTATCTTAAGCGCTTCTTCTCCATCGCCAGCTTTTATAGTTTCAAAGCCTTCTCCCTTTAAATATATATCTACCAAATCCCTTATTTCCTTTTCATCATCAACTATAAGTACCTTCTCTTTCCTCATCCTTCGAAGCCCCTATCCTTTCCTCTAATAAATTTATTCCATTTATTACAAAGTAACCTAATCCTAATGCTGAAATTACATCTAAAATAAGATGTTGTTTAACAAAAACTGTTGATAAGATTATTGATATAGCTAAAGTTAATATCATTGATTTTTGATAAGCTTTAAGATTTTTCAGTCCTAATAAGAAATACCCAATTACAGTAGTTGTATAAACATGTATACTTGGAAACAAATTAAATGGATTATCATTCTGATATGTGTATTTAACTAACCTAGATAGGAAATCATTTCCCACTACTACAGGTCTTACTAACGTAGTTTGGAATAATAAATATATTACATAACATACAGCAACTCCTATACACAAAGAGTATACAGCTTTATAATAACTCTTTTTATCATTAAACATCAAAAACAAAACTCCGCCCACTAAAAATACATACCAACTGTAGTAGGGTATTATAAATATTTTTAGGAAGGGTATCTTCATATCAAATATTGTTGTAAGGTTACTAACTTCATTCCAAGGTTTATTAAAAACCCCATATAAAGAGCCTATTATTCCATATATTCCAAATAACCAAATGTGCTTAATATTATCTTTAACCTTATCCATAAATCCCCATCCTTCGTAGTTTTATAATTATATTTTAATATGAAATTCTTTAGAAAACAAAGTATAAATTCTTAATATTTCCTTAATTACATTATACTCATAAATGCTTAATTGCTTCTTTAGACAACTAACTTTTCCTTTATTTATTATTATCTTTTACCATAATTATATTAATATCTTATAAAAAATCGTCAAGGCGATTATGAGCCGTCGATTTTTTTCTCGCATCTTCCTTTCCAAACGCATGTGAGGAAACTTTGGCAGGCGACTAATTCTATTTTTTATTCTTGTTTGAAAAGTCGGTTTCTGGACCTTTTCAGGCATGAATAAATTTTTAGTTAAACTTAAAACCCTATAGTAAATCCTTAGATTATAATTCAAACTTATAATGTTATCCACAACTTTAAAATATTATAAATTCCTAAAGAATAAAAAAATATAAGAGGTGCCTAATATTTTAGACACCTCTGTTATAATTTATAGTTCTTAATTTCTTGAAACCTTTAATGATTTATCTATAATAATATCTAAAAGTTCATTAAATTCAATATTTATTCCTGCTGCACTCTTAGGTATAAGGGAATTCTTAGTCATTCCTGGTAATGTGTTCACTTCTAAAATATAAGGAACGCCTTCTTTAACAATCATATCTACTCTAGCATAAACTGAACATTTCAATGCCTTATAGGTTGCGAATGCCATTTTCTGTACTTCTGTATAAAGCTCTTCTTCTAATTCAACCACAAATTCATCTGCTCCGCCATCTGAATATTTTGATGCATAATCAAAGAACGAAGATTTAGGTTTTATTGCAATGATAGGATATAGTTTTCCATCAATAACTGGACATGTTATTTCATCGCCTTTAATGTATTCTTCTATCATTACTTCAGAATCCCATTTAAGTGCTTCTGCTACACAGCCTTCAATACTATCTTTATCATTTACAACAAATGTTGCTACAGAAGATCCTCCAGAATTAGGTTTAACTACAACTGGATATCCAAATTCCTCTATAACTTCATAATTAATTTCTTCAATTGATGAAACATTAAACCATCTTGCAGTTCTGATGTCGCAAGCTTTTAATACTTTTTTAGTCATATCTTTGTCCATACAAACAGAAGAACTCATTATTCCACATCCTGAATATGGAATTCCTAATGTTTCAAGAACAGCCTGTACAGCGCCATCTTCACCGAATTTACCATGTAGTGCAAGTAATGCAAAATCTATCCCTTTTACTTTTTCCACTAATTCTTCTTTACTATTCAAAAGTATTGGTACTACTTCATATTTATTTTTATCAAGATTTTCTACTACAGAATTACCACTAGCTATAGATATGTCTCTTTCAGAAGAAACACCACCCATAATTACTCCAACTTTCATTAATGAACCCTCCAAATAATAAAATCTTTGTTTATTATAAACCTTTAAAGCTTAATTGGCAATTAACAAGTATGCTAATTAAACTATATTATTTATAAAAAATCCTGTTTATTGTGAAATTTCACATACAATAGATTACGACAAAATAAAAAAGTAGAAGTATTAAGCCTCTACTCTCAAGAAATCTTTCATAAAAAATCTAATCTTTATTTATAGTTTTGAAGTAATCACAATACTTGTTAATAATGCAGCCTTCACAATTTGGTTTTCTCGCAGTACAACATCTTCTACCATGAAATATTAGTAAATGGTGAGCATGAGACCACTGATTTTTAGGTATTTCCTTCATCAATTGTTCTTCAGTTTTTTCTACATTATTTGCCTTTGCTAAACCAATTCTATTTGAAACTCTAAAAACATGAGTATCTACTGCTATAGCAGGCACTCCAAATGCATTTGACAATACAACATTAGCAGTCTTACGACCTGCCCCTGCTAATGATGTAATTCCTTCCATAGTATTAGGAACTTCACCATTAAATTTTTCTTTTAATTGTCTACACATTAAGTAAATATTTTTTGCTTTATTTCTATATAAACCTATTTGTTTTATTCTATTTTCCAATTCTTCATGGGTTAAAGTTAGAAAGCTATCTAAGTCAGGATACTCTTTAAACAAACTCTCTGTAACCTCATTAACTTTCTTATCCGTTGTCTGTGCAGAAAGTATGGTCGCTACTAGAAGTTGAAAAGGTGAGTTATGGTCTAATTCACACTTTGCATCTGGATATGCTTCTTTTAAAAGTTCTAAAATTTTTCCAGTACTTTTTTTCATAGCTCCTCCTTTACTTATATAATACAAAAACCATATTACATCTCATGGTAATACATGTAAACCCTTTAATGCATTATATATAATATAAATTTAAGAATAAAATCCTCTATACTTTTCTGGTAATAGTTTAGCTATATTTTTCATAATGTATACCAAAACTCTATCATCGTATTGATGTTTATCCTCATCCATCTCTTTTAATGGAAGTGTAAATGGTTCTCCAAATTTCACAGTAACTTTTGAGTGATTCCATTTTTCTTTTGCCATTTCACCATCTTTATTTATAGGTAATAATATTTCACTACCCTCCATACCAATTGGCACTATCTCGGCTTTAGTTAATCTTGCAATTAATAGAATACCTTTTTTAGCTTCGATCATGGAACCAGTCCTACTTCTTGTTCCTTCTGGAAATATTAAAATATTATTTCCTGCTCTAACGGTCTTTACAATATTCATAATGGCATCTTTATCTGCTGAATTAGGTTTTATATTAATAGTCTTAACTATCTTTGCTCCTAAGTTAGTTACTGGGTCATTAGACAATTTGACACCAGCAATAAAGAACGGATCATATTTTTCCTTTAGAAGTTTATTTAAAATCAATCCATCTGAATTACTTAAATGATTGCATATAAATATCTTAGCTCCCTTAGCTCTATCAATATTTTCAAATCCTTCTACATTTAATTGAGCATATCTGCTTATATACCCATTTGCTAATTTTCTTGCTATGATTATGAACCACTTTTCAGGCAGTACATTTATAACTTTTGCTAAAGACTTTGATATCATTTTCTTTTCCCCTCACTAAATAAATGGTTTTAAATTCATAATTTAAACATATATTGGGGTTTTAAGTTCAACTAATAATTTATTCATGCCTGAAAATGTCCAGAAGCCGACATTTTCAAACAAGAGTAAATTAAGTTTCCTATAAAAAACCCTATATTATGAATTTTCTACCCCAATTATAAATTACTTTTCTCATAAAGTCTATTCAAATAGTCTTTTAAGTATGGTGATTGAAATTTAATATCTTCAAATTCCTTTTTATTTTTCTCATAATTCCTTATTAGTGAGTTTCTAATTATGACGTTTTTCCCTCTCCAACCACAGGAGGTTATCTTTAACTTATTCTTAAACTCTTCATTATTTATGTAAATTAGTTTTTTGCTATCTTCCTCATTCATAAAGTCTAAAGGATAGAATTCCTTCAAACTACTACTTTTTGCTTTTTCATTATATGGACATAGTTTTTGACAACTATCACATCCAAAAATCCTTCCTTCCAATTTATCAAACCAGATATCCCCAATATCTTTCTTTTGAGTGATATAAGATAAACATATATTAGGATTTTTTCTTTTGCTATTAATTGCTTTTGTTGGGCATTCATTATAACATATACTACACTCTCCACAATTAATAAATTTATTTAAACTCTCAAATGTTAAGTTCGTAGAATTTTCTACTTCAAGATCAGTTATTATTTCGCCTAAAAAAACATATGAACCATATTTCTCAGTTATAAGCATATTGTTTTTCCCTATAAATCCTATGCCTGCTAGATATGCTATGTATCTTTCAGGTAAAGTGTTAGAATCAACGAAACAATAAGCTTCTCCTCCTAACTCCCTAATAAAACCTGCAATTTTTTCTAGGTATTCTAAAACAACCTTGTGATAGTCATTCCCTCGTGTATAAACAGAAAATCCATTATCAACATATTCACATGCATGAAGATAAGGGAAAGCTATAGAAACTATAGTCTTCCCCTTATTATAGTAATGGTTAGGATTCACTCTTTTATTTATGTCCTTCTCTTCAAACTCATTTTCAAGAGAAAGTTCTTTCCTACTTTCATAAAAACCTCTAAGCTCATCAAAAACTCTACACTCCGTAAATCCAACTAAATCTAGTCCTAATGAATTACAGTGCTCTAAAATCTTATCCTTAACGTTCTTTTTCATATAATCAAATCACCATTTCATTAAACATTTTTCTCATTTTTCCTCTGACATCAGTAATTTCAATAATAGTTGCTGAAGTCTTAACAATATTCCTTGCTGGAGCACCAACTGCTGTAGCATCTTTGGGAACATCTTTTAAAACTACTGAATTTGCGCCTATTTTGGCACCATCAGAAACCTCAATAGGTCCTAGAACCTTTGCACCACTTCCTATTACTACATTACTTCCAATCGTAGGATGCCTTTTCCCTTTTTGCTTACCAGTTCCACCTAATGTTACACCATGATATATTAAAACGTCATTACCAATTTCTGCTGTCTCACCAATTACAACACCCATTCCATGGTCTATTACTAAACCTCTGCCTATTTTAGCTCCAGGGTGAATTTCAATTCCAGTGAGAAATCTAGCAATCTGAGAAATAAGTCTGGCTAAGAAAAACATTTTTTTTGTATAGAAATAATGTGATATTCTATATGCAATCAAAGCATGTATCCCAGGATAAAGCAATAGTACTTCAATAAAACTTCTTGCAGCTGGGTCATTTTTCATGACACTATTAACATCATATCTTAGATTTTTAAACAAGCTTACCACATCCTACATTAATTAATCATATAGGCCCATAGAAATGTATTTTTCTCCTCCATCTGGAGCTATTACTAATACTTTTTTACCTTGTCCAAGCTTTTTAGCAACTTGAAGTGCTGCATATAATGCTCCACCAGCTGAAATTCCTATTAGAACTCCTTCTTTTGTAGCAAAGTCTTTTGCAGTTTTAAATGCATCTTCTTCAGTTACTTGAATTATTTCATCAATAACGCTTGCATCGTATATATCTGGAACGAAACCTGCTCCAATACCTTGTATTTTATGTGGTCCTGGATTTCCGCCTGATAATACAGGTGATTTTGCTGGCTCAACAGCTATGACTTTAACATCAGATTTATGGTTATTCTTTAAGTTCTTACCAACTCCAGTTACAGTACCGCCAGTACCAACTCCTGATACAAAAGCATCTAAATCTGGAATATCCTTATATATTTCTTCTGCTGTAGTTTCATAGTGTTTTTCTGGATTAGCTAAATTAGTAAATTGTTGTGGCATAAAGTATCCTTCTTGCTCAACTAATTCTGTAGCTTTAGCTATTGCTCCTTTCATACCTTTAGCACCTTCAGTTAATATTAATTCAGCACCATAAGCTTTTAAAAGGTCTCTTCTTTCTTTACTCATTGTTTCAGGCATAGTTATAACTACTCTATAGCCTTTAAGTTTTCCTATCATAGCAATTGCTATTCCAGTGTTACCAGAAGTTGGTTCAACTATTGTTGATCCTGGTTTTAATAAACCTAATTCTTCTGCTTTTTCAATCATTCCAAGTGCAGCTCTATCTTTTACACTTCCACCTGGATTAAACTTTTCAAGTTTAACATAAACTTCTGCTGAATTCTCATCAGTTAAAGTCTTTACCTTTAATACGGGTGTGTTTCCTACTAATTGTAACGCATTTTCATAAATCATACTATATACCTCCATGTATCTTTATATTAATTTTTTAAAATTTTGTAAATTCCTAAAGGGTAAAAAAAAATCCCAATCTCTAATAAATTATAGAGACGAGATAACCCGCGGTTCCACTCTAATTAAGCACATAACGCTTCACCTTAAAATCATTTTAACGGATGAAATCCGGATAACCCTACTAAAGTAATTTTTCAGGATATCAGCTCCAAAGCGCACTTCACAAAGATTTAAGTAAAGGCTTTCCACCACCGCCTTCTCTCTTTCTAGATAACTAACGGATTAACCGAATTTAAATTATCCCCTTAAATTAGTTATCTTAACTTTTCCTCTAAGTTACTCTTCTTTTTCACAACTTTTAATTCCCACTATTTTGATATGGTTTATATACTTAATTATATGCTCTTTATTCTAAAAGTCAACAAGTTTTTTCAAACTTTTATTTTTATTTTTTTTGAATCCTTACCTTTTTCTATTATTCCTTATTAATTTAATAATAATGTATGAAGAAACTTATTATTTTCACACTCGTTCTAATATTTTACATTCAAAGCATTTGAGGAATAACTTACAAATGATATTATTGTTTAAATAATCATTTTTAAGTTATTCCTCTATATTTATAAATAATATTTATTTTATACTTTAATTAAACTGCTTTTCTATTTTTCTTTCTCCAAAACGGCAACAATATTTCATCTACTAAGTCGTGCATTAAAACAATTCCTAACAGCTTATTTTCATCATCTACTACAGGAATGGATAAAAGGTCATATTTACTTTCCTTTTCTACCAATTCATCTAATGAATCATTATGTGTTACCTTCTCAACTTTATCATTCATTATTTCAGAAAGTTTCACATTATCCTCATTCATAATTAGATCTTTTAACGCAACTGAACCAAGTAACTTTCCTTCCCCATCAGTAATATATATGGAATACATTACTTCATCATCCGGCTTAGTTTCTCTAAATATTTCTATTGCTTCCCTTACTGTAATATCTATATTTAAAGCAATAAAATCTTTATTCATTATACTTCCTGCAGTTTCATCTTCATATGAAAGAAGTTCTTTAACTTCTTCTGCATCACCTTTTTCTAATGAAATAAGTATTTTTTCTCTTGATTCATCGTCTAATTCATCCAAGATATCAGCAATTTCATCATTAGGTAGGTTTTCCAATACTTCTGCCTGCTTAAGTTCAGATAACTCTTTGATTACTGTCCCCTTGTATTCTGGTTCCATTTCCTCTAAAGTATCTGCCATTAAATCTTCATCTAGTGTTTCAAATATTTTTTTTCTATATTGAGAATCCAAGTCTTCTAATATATCTGCTAAATCTGCTGGATGTAGCTTTGATAGCTTTTGATAAGGGTCTGTAATCTGTAGTGAATCATTAACTAATTCTAAGGATTCAACATCATCCCACATAATAGCTTGCTCATCTATATCTTTATGAAATAATTTCATTATAGGCTGTACCATTTTCTCAATGCCTTTTCTTCTATAGATAGCTAATGTTCCTGTTTCAACTGCTACAACTCTATACTCACCTGCAATCTCAACTATTCTAAGATCATTTACTCTTACTACTTGCTTTCCATTTATATCTACTATGTTTTTATCTAATAGATTTTGAGATAGTAGATAACTATAACTCCTAGGAAGAATTTCTTTGCTACCTCTTGTTTTAATAACAATTTTACTATTATCATTTAAATAAAAATCTATATTTCTAAATTCAAATTCATACATTACATTTCCTTTTTTCACCCTATATCCAATAATACGTGGGTATCCCTCTTCAGTCGTAACATATGCATCCTTTAAAATTCCAAGTACATCATCAAATTCGTCATATACCTTTTTATTCAGAATTGAGCTGTATAGAAACACATTTAACTTTTTCACGCCTACTCCTCCTTATTTAATTTTTACTTTTTATAAGAAGGAATAGGCATGTTTATACTCTTAGGGTATGAAGACCAATTCCTTCCATGTATTCATTTGTTATAACTTTGTATATCGAACTACCTTCCGGTCCTGCCTCCACTTTTTTCACCCTTTCATTTCAAAATAATTTAATTCCTAATTCATTATATTATATCTAGGTAAAAAAGCAACAAAAAAACTAAGTTTTAAGGCATTTAAGTTGCTATTATTTCTAATGATGTGTTATCATATATTGATTATGAAACTGAAATGGAAAGGTCGATTTTCTAATGAATTTAGTTAAAGAATTTTTACCCATAAATAAACAGGATTTAATAAAGAGAAATATAGAGCAATTAGATTTTATTATTGTTACTGGTGATGCTTATGTAGACCATCCCTCATTTGGAACTGCTATTATAGGAAGAACCTTAGAGGCTCAAGGATATACTGTAGGAATTATAGCTCAACCTAATTGGAATAACGCTGACGACTTTAAAAAACTAGGTAAGCCTAAGTATGCCTTCCTAGTTAATTCAGGAAATATAGACTCCATGGTTAACCACTATACTACTGCTAAAAGAAGAAGAAGTGATGATTTATATTCTCCTGGAGGAAAATCTGGTCATAGACCTGATAGAGCAGTAATTGTATATTGTAATAGAATTAAAGAAGCCTATAAGGATGTTCCAATCATTATTGGTGGAATAGAAGCTTCTTTGAGAAGATTTGCACACTATGATTATTGGGATAATAAAGTAAGAAGAAGTATTTTATTAGATTCAAAGGCCGATCTTTTAATATATGGAATGGGTGAAAAACCAGTTGTTCAAATAGCTGATTTATTACGCTATGGATTAGATATATCAAAACTTACAAGTGTTAATGGAACTTGTTACTTGACTAAGGATATTTCAAGCTTAAAAAATTATATATTAGTCCCTTCTTTTGAAGAAGTGTCAACAGACAAATTAGCATATAATGAAAGTTATAGTATTGAGTTTTATGAACAAGATCCAATTAGAGGAAAAACTATTATTCAACCTCATGGTGATAGATTTTTAGTTCAGAATATTCCTCAAGCTCCATTAACTCAAGAAGAAATGGATTTTACATATAATCTTCCTTATACCAGAAAGCCTCATCCTATTTATGATTCTGAAGGGGGTATTCCTGCAATAACAGAAGTTAAGTTTTCTATAACTTCACATAGAGGATGTTATGGTTCTTGCTCTTTCTGTGCGCTAACCTTCCATCAAGGAAGAATCATCCAAAATAGAAGTTCTGAATCTATAGTAGATGAAGCTAAGATCTTAACTACGTTAGATGATTTCAAAGGTTATATTCATGACATTGGAGGTCCTACTGCTAATTTCAGACACAAATCATGTAAAAAGCAAGAAGAGCATGGAACCTGTAGAGACAAACAATGTATGTTTCCAAAACCTTGCAGCAACTTAATAATAGATCATACTGAATATCTTGGTGTATTAAGGAAAGTTAGAAGTTTGCCTGGTATAAAAAAAGTATTTGTTCGTTCAGGTATAAGATATGATTACCTAATTCACGATAAAAACACTGAGTTTTTTAGAGAGTTATGCGAACATCACATAAGTGGTCAACTTAAGGTTGCTCCTGAACATGTTGCTCCTAAGGTATTAAAGCAAATGGGAAAACCTGGTCGAGATGTTTACGATAAATTCGTAAAGAAATACTTTGATATAAATAAATCAATAGGAAAAAAACAATTTCTGGTTCCTTATTTAATGAGCTCTCATCCAGGGTCAGATTTAAATTCTGCTATAGAACTCGCTTTATACGTTAAAGAAATGGGATATAATCCAGAGCAAATTCAAGATTTTTATCCAACACCTGGGTCACTTTCCACTACCATTTTTTACACAGGAATTCATCCACTAACAGGAGAAAAAATATATACTCCAAAGACTCAAGAAGAAAAGGATATGCAAAGAGCTTTAATACAATTTAGAGTTCCTAAGAATTATAATTTAGTAAAAAAAGCTTTAACAAAAGCTGGTAGGGAAGATCTCATAGGTTTTGGCCCTAAATGCTTAATTCCTCCTACACCTCCAAAGGTTAAGGCTGGAAAAGAAAATAATAAAGCTCATTCAACAAACAATAAAAACTTTAAAAAGAAAAAAAATCATTAAATTTAATAAAAAATATAAATAGTTCATCCTATTATGGATGTCTATTTATATTTTTTTCTATTTTTATAAAAACATTATTCATTGCCCAGCTTACTGCAACTACAGCAATAATTAATATTACATCAAAAATATTAATTATACTAAAGCCAAAGAATTCAGCTGATATCTTAACTACAAAAGACAAGAAAAACACAATTGCCATTAGCGCAACCAAGGTTCCTTTAAATAAGTTTAATGGCTTAGAAACATTGAGTAAAATTAATAGGCTAATACATCCTGATACTAATATACTTAAGGTCCTTAACTCTTCAATTGGCCTTCCTTGATAATATGCAATAAGATATACCAGAAGAGTCCCTAAGCTGATGCTTATTCCATTTGGTATTGATATAGATAAAATCCGTTTTAAAAATCCTCTATGAACCAACGCCTTATTAGGAATCAAGGCTAAAAACATCGATGGAAATCCAATGCCTATTGAACCTACTAAACTTAACTGTATAGGATCATATGGAAAAGGCAAGAAAATAAGAGCAAAAATAAGTGAAAGCAGAATTGAATATACAGTCTTAGACAAATATAGTTCTGATACTCTCTCTAAATTATTTATCATCTTTCTTCCCTCTTCTACTACCCTTGGTAATGCATCAAAATTTGATTCCAATAGAACTAACTGAGCTACTGCTTTAGTAGCATCACTTCCTGAGGCCATAGCGATTCCGCAATCTGATTCCTTGAGTGCCAAAACATCATTAATTCCATCTCCAGTCATTGCAACTATTCTTCCACTAGCCTGCAAAGCTTTTACTAGTTTTTGTTTCTGATATGGAGTCACTCTGCCAAAAATAACATTCTCCTCTATTACTTTAGAAAGTTCTTCTATATCCTCTGGTAAGTTTCTAGCATCTATATATTTATGTGAGTTTTCAACTCCTACTTTCTTGGAAACTGATGCCACAGTAATAGGATTATCTCCCGAAATTATCTTAATATTCACTCCCTGTTTTCTAAAATAAGCAAGGGTTTCGCTAGCATCTTTCCTTATAACATCCTCCATCAAAAGTATTGCCATTGGCTCAATATCTTCTGGTAAATTTTCATTTAAATTTTTATGTTTAAAATGTGCTAAAATTAATACTCTTCTTCCTTTTTCAGCCTCCTGTTCTACTATACTTCTAACTTCTATATAGTCATTCTTCACAATCATTTCAGGTGCTCCCAAAACAAAGCTTCCTATCCCTTCAACTTCTATTCCGCTCCACTTTTTTGTTGAATCAAAGGGTTCCATATGTTTAACTATGTATTTGTTAGATATAGGTATTTCCTTTCTTAAAGCATCAAAAGTCGCATTACCTCCAGGGAAACTTTTAATAAAGGTTCCTAAAATCTCTTTTATATCTTTGATATCATTCTCCTTCCAGGGAATTATATCTACTATCTTAAGTTTCCCCTCTGTTATGGTTCCTGTTTTATCTATGCACATAGTGTCTACTCTAGCTAACACTTCAGTTGCAGGAAGTTCTTGCACTAAGGTTTTATATTTTGAAAGTCTAATTACTCCTACTAGAAAAGTAGCACTTGTCAATAGAACTAAGCCTTCTGGAACCATTCCCACTACTCCTGCCACTGCACTTATAAATGCCTCTTGCCAAGTGGATTTTGTAAATAATATCTGTGTTACAATTAAAAGTGTTCCTATTGGTACTATAAGCCACATAATATACTTTAATATTTTATTAATAGCTCCTTGCATTTCAGAATTAATAACTTTAAATTTTTTAGCTTCTTTGGATAATTTAGCTGCATAGGTATCTTCTCCTACCTTTATTACTTTCCCATAACCATAACCTGAAACAATAAAACTTCCTGATAAAAGGTTGTCTTCTTTCTTTTTCCCAATATAATCTGATTCACCAGTAAGCATTGATTCATCAACTTCTACGTCTCCCATTGGTAATAAAACTGAATCCGTAACTAATTGAATACCTGGTTCTAAAATAATAACATCATCAAGGACTATTTCTTCTGAATTAATCAACACATCTATACCATCTCTAACAACCTTAACCTTAGACTTACTCAAGAGAGAAAGTTCTTCAATTGTTTTTTTCGCTCTAGTTTCTTGGAATATCCCTATAATAGAATTTGTTATTATCACAAAGGCAAATAATGCATTTTTAGGTGATCCTGCAACGATCACCATTGCTGCTAACACTAGATTTATCGCACTAAATCTTGTAAATACATTTGCTCTAATTATCTGAAGCCATGTTCTTGATGGAGGACTTACAACAACATTAACTAACCCAGCTTTTTTTCTTTGTTCCACTTCTGTTTTTGTCAATCCTAATTTATTATCTGTTTCTTCCATAATTTCACCTTCTTTAGTCATCCTGATAGAAACTTAATAAAAAATGGAGAGTATATATACTCACTATATATACTCTCCATTATCGAACATATTTAACAATGTTAATTAAAGATTTTTCCTTAAAAGCGTACCTGTTGCTTTTATTTGTCCTTTAAACAAACTTAAAGAATAATTTAATAATAAAATCACTAATAATTCGCTAATAATAGGATATGCAAAAAACCGTATATTAGATAAATATAAGATATTTTCTAATATTACTCCTATTGTTATACTTAATAATAAAATTAATGGAACCCTTACAGCATACTTATAGTCTAAAAAAATAATTATACTTGAAGATAATATAAGCATTAGCAATACATAAGTAATCCTATATATGAAATCTGTAGTCAAAACCACCATGAATCCATAATCATTATCTACCTTCACATATGCTTTTACCATATACATATAGACTATATATGAAAGAGTGAATAAAGATAATAAAACATATGCAAAGTTAAACTCTAGCTTTTCCTTTCTAAGTAATATATACAAAATCAAGATAGAAAAAAGGATTGTAGCTAGATTATCTAAGTATATTAATGATTTAAAATAAATTATAAACTGCTGATTATTTCCTAATGCTATATAAAACTGTGAAACAAAAGATAATAACGCAAAAACGCATGAAACAATCATATATATCTTAAGTTTTCTTGGACATGAAGTTCTTATTTTCATAAGAATTCTAAACAAAAAAATAATTATAAATAGCAATATTAAGTAATGAAAAAATTCTTCTGGCATACCTTCTCCCAATGTTTATTACTACTACTTATAATTATTATGTTTCTTATTATTTTATTCCTAAAACTTGAATTCCATTTTTTATACACTGAATATTTAGAGGAAAATCTGGACCTCTTTCACCATCAATATCTGTTACTATATCCTCAGGTGATTCAATTATAAGATTATCAGTCTTAAAGTAAAGAACATTTGGGCTATCTAAATGTTCCCCTCTCAATACTTTTATGAACAGCGGAATTAAATCTATAATTGTTATAGCCTTGAACATTATTACATCCAAATATCCATCCATTATATCTGCACTTGTTGCTAGGTTAAAACTTCCTGCTGTTTGTCCATTGAACACTAATAATAGATACATATATCCATCATATTCAACTTCCTTTGACTTAATATTAACCTTTAACTTTCTAAAATTAGGTAGCTGCTCTAATCCCTTAAGATAATAGGCAAGCTTACCAATTGTGTTTTTAAGATTTAAATCAGTTTTTTGAGATACATCTGTAAATAATCCTGTACTTGCAACATTTACAAAATATTTATTATTTATCTTTCCTATATCAACACCCTTTGGTTTTGAAGATAATATTTGTCTTACACAAGTAGATACATCCTGTGGTAATCCTAAAAATCTTGCAAAATCATTTGCTGTTCCTACTGGGAGAATTCCCAAAGGAATATCGATATTCCTTTCTTTCATGGCATTTACCAATGAATCAACAGTTCCATCACCGCCTGCTACTAATATATAGTAGAAAGATTCATCAATATCATTTAATGCTTCATCTATAGTAATCCCTTTTTCAATTCTAAAAGGTACAACTTGGTAACCAAATTCTTGATGTATTGAAATAACTTTATCTAATTCTGAAAGAATTAAATTTTCTCCTGAAAAGGGATTGTAAATAAATTTAACCTTTTTCATGAAAATATCCTCCTCTTAATTTATACGAGAAACAAAAATGATTATACCACTATTACCAAATGTTGTCGAGATAATCTCCAGTTCAAACAAATATATGTAATCTAAATTTCTAATATTTTAACCAATTATTTGCGTCATATTACGAATGTATTCTTAAATTTACCTTATAAATACATTAATTATGCAAATAATCTATATTTTCCTCTTAATTTTTTAGATTTCATAGAGTATAATAAATATTGGTCTATATATTCTAGATTATATATTTTAGTGAATTATTTTTTTTAGGAGTGATTATATGAGAAAAAGCAGCATACCTAACTTGTTTACTTTTGCTAACCTTGCTTTTGGATTACTATCAATTATTGCAACATATAACGATAACTATTTTTTAGCAGCCATTTTTATAATTGTTGCTGGTTTAATAGATAGATATGATGGAAGGATTGCTCGTTTTTTAAATGTTTCTTCTGACCTTGGCAAGGAATTAGATTCATTGGCTGATTTAGTTTCCTTTGGTGTAGCACCTTCAATACTTACTTTCGTATTATATGGATTCCAAGACTTAGGTCCTTATGGAGTATTAGGTTATATATGCGTTATTTTATTCCCTATATGTGGAGCATTTAGATTAGCAAGATATAATGCCTCAACATTTGATGGGGTTTTTACAGGGGTTCCAATAACAATTGCTGGAGCAGTAGTTGCACTTTTTGTTTTAGTAACTGTAAATAATAAAACTTCGGTATTTATACCAGTTGTAATAATGATTATTTTATCTTACTTAATGATTAGTACGTTTAAGCTAAAAAAAGTATAATTTTATCTTATATTAAAAGGGATTCAGTATAAACTGGATCCCTTTTAATACTTACCTAAACTTACTACTCTTTATCTTTTATTTCTTCAATAAATCCTGTAGGAAATTCACCATCAAAATCTGTTCTCTCTTCTTCTCTAAATTCCTCGTCTAATTTTCTATCAAATTTACCATCTTTTCCATCAAATCTTTTACTATTTTGAAATAAAAGTTCATTATCTATCTCAGTTAGTATAAGATCTTTTTCCGTTTTCATTACCAATATATCACTCTTAATCTTCACAAAATTTAAGTATGTGTATTCAGTACATTCTAGAATTTTTAATATTTCATCTATTAAATCTCCTAACTTATCTGCTCTTTTAAGTGCTTTCCTTACATCAGTTTTTTTTGCAAGTGCAATATTATTTAATTCACCTGCTGCTCCTACTAATAATCTATATGAATTTACGTACTTCTCCATTAATATAACTAGATTAGTAATTTCTTGATAATAGGAGCCTATTATTTCATTATATCCCATACCATCACCATTTGTACTGCTTTCTATAATTTATATTAATGCTAAGGGATTTTATGCTTATATATACTATTTTCAATTTATAATGTATATGATTTTAGAAAATTGTCCACATACTCTTCATCTATATCACAATAAATATTTGTCTTAGTATTAATTTCCCTTGCTCCGTTAGAAATTATACCATCCTCTATATCTATTATTTCTTCTCTAATAACAGGAAGAAAATATTCTTCTGGATAGTTAAAATACATACTTTTCACCTCTTAAAATTAATCTTTATACTCATTTTCTGACAAAGGATCACAATATAGCTTAAAGTATCCTTGAGGATATTTACATAGTGGACAAACTCTTGGAGCTTCATTGCCTTCGTGAATATATCCGCAATTCATGCATTTCCATAACTTATCTCCATCCGCTTCAAAAAAATTATCAGAATTAAGCTGGTTATAAAGTTCTGTATATCTCTTCTGATGACTTGCTTCAACTTCTCTAAGCTCTTTATAGAAATCAGCTACTCTATCAAAGCCTTCTTCTCTTGCATCTTTTTCAAATTCTTTATAAAGACTTTTAGTTTCTTCTGTTTCTCCTCCTATTGCATCTAATAAATTACTTTTTGTATCTTTAGCTAGTTCTAAGTATCTCCTATATACTTCTCTGGCATGTGCCAATTCATTATGAGCAGTTTCTTTAAATATCTCTGCTATCCACAATAATTCTTCTTGTATTGCTATTTCAGAATAAATTGTATATTTTGTGTTGGCTCTAGACTCCCCAGCAAAAGTTTTAAGTAAGTTTCTTTCAGTTTTGCTTCCCCTTAAATCCATGATTTCTCCTTAATTTTATTAATACTACTCTCTTATTAAAATATTCAATATTTTTCCTAATGTTACATTTACAGTTATCAATTTCATAACTTCTATGTACAACATGCTAATTATTAATAAAATAAAGGGAATCTTAAATATATATCTATATTTAAGATTCCCTTTATAAATTAAGTTTCCTATAAAAAACTCTATATAGAGTTTTAAGTTCAACTAATAATTCATTCATGCCTGAAAATGTCCAGAAACCGACATTTTCAATCAAGAATAAATTAAGTTTCCTATAAAAAACTCTATATAGAGTTTTAAGGTCAACTAATAATTCATTCATGCCTGAAAATGACCAGAAACCGACATTTTCAAACAAGAATAAATTAAGTTTCCTATAAAAAACTCTATATCAGTTCTATCACTTGCATTTCGGTATTTAATGTCTCTATTTTAGGTGCCATGTTTTTTAATATCTCTACTTCTCTCTTTTGGCAGCTAAATAAAATTATCTGTCTTTTATAACTAATTTCACTTAATACCTCAAGCACATTCTTAAGTCTATTATCATCATATTGAACAAAAGCATCATCAAAAATTAAAGGTACCTTTTCTTCTTTAAAAAGCATATCAACAAGCGCTAATCTTAATGAGAGATATACTTGATCCCAAGCTCCATTACTTAATAATTCTCCACTTAAGATATCGCCTTTATCCTGAACAACTACAAGTTCATAATTCTGTGATACCTTTACTTCTTTGTATTTACCTGATGTTAACTTCGAAAAATAATAAGATACCTTCTCATTTAATACAGGTCCCATATTTTTCTGAAGTTCTTTAAAGGATTCCTCTAATAATTCAATAGATAGCTCTACTCCCTTCAATCTTAATGAAAGTTCGTTAATATTATCTAGTGTTTCCTGTAAATCTCCCTCTATGGTAATTAAACTTCTCTTACCTAAAAACCTATTATATATTGAGTTTTCTACATCTTTAAGCTCCTTCTCAATATTTATAAGTTTTAAATTTGTTTGTTTAATTTCAAAATCAACCTCTTCTTCTGTCTCAAAGGAATAATCTAAATTGTCATTAATAATATACTCAAGCTCTTTATTTATATTTTCTAAATCCCTATCCTTAAGAAGAACCTTATATGTTTCTTCTACTGATTTTAGCGAGGCTTGTACCTGATCTTTTTCTTTTAATTTATCTAATATCTTATCTAATTCTAAATTTAAATTATTTAGTGGAATGTCTTGAAAACCTATCACCTCTAACTTATCGTATAAATTTTTCTCTTTTCTCTCTTTTTCATTATTAAGAGATTTTAGATTTTCACTATAATCTTTCCACCTTGCATTCACAATTTTTTCTCTAGATAAGACTTCCTTTAAGTCTTTAATCTTTAATAGTAGCGCTTCTAAGCTATCACACCCTGCATAACCAAAAATAGTATTTAGCATCTTATTATCTTCTAAATATCTAGTTCTTATTTCACTTATCTCCCCATTATAACTTTTTTCTTCTCTCTCTTTTATTAAGTCACCTAGTACTCTTATTTCTTCTTTATGCCTTTTATATTTTCTTAAAGACACACCTAATTCCTCTAGTGAGGAAAACTTAAGCATGTTTACATATTCATTTAACTTATTTTCTTTATCTATAATTTTCTCCTCTATCTCTTTTAATCTTTCTTTACTATATTTATCATCTGTTAAGTTCTCAATGTCTTTTGATAACTTAAATCTTATATTTAAAAGAAAGCCAACAAAAAATAGAGGTATTATAGAAAAGCTTGGTTTAACAAATGCTAGCGCAATTGAAGAAGTAATACCCAAAATAATCAACAAAGTAATGATAAAATTACTATTCTTTTTTTTCTTAATTTCCTTAGTTAAATCCTCTTTATGTCTATAATTGATTTTATCTTTTAACATAAAAAGCAATTCTTCATACTCTTTAATAGTACTATCTATGTCATCTTCATAACCTTCAATATTAACCCCTTTACCTAATGAAAGTTTAATTTCATTCAAACGGCTTTTTAACCCATCAATCTCTTTTATATTCTCTTCATATACTAGGATCTTACTTTTATTAACTTCTATTTCCTTATATAACTTTAATGTTTTTTCCTCTAAGTCGTTTCCTAATTCTATTATAATTTTATTGTCTTCTAGTATTTCTTCTATGCTTTTTCTTTCCTTTTCTATCTCTTGTTCTTCTTCTAATTTACTTTCAATAACCTCATTAAAACTTAATAATACTGCTACATCTTCTTTTATAGCCTCAACTTTTTCTCTATCTAATAAGCCTTCTTCTGATTTGAGTTCTCCTTCAATGCCTTCTGCTAACTTTTTTAGTTCCTGACTTTTTCTTAAATATTCTAGAATATCTTTATATTCCTTCTGCAACTTCATTTTTTTAATATGTTTTTTATAGAAATCTAACTTTTTTAATTTTAATTCTGTTTCTTCCTTTTCTTTTTTTATATCTATTAATCTACTTTCATCTTCTATATTTTTATTTGAGGTAATAAGAAAATCTTCTCTTTCTTCTATTAACTTATCTTTAATTTCCTTAAATTTATCTAATTCTCCATTCCCTCTTGTTGTTATTATTGACTTTCGTAGTAACTCTAATTTAGCAATTGCCTTGAAATAGGATACCCCTTCTTCTCCGCTTTCGAAACTATTGGTTAATCTATGCATAACTTCATCATCCTTAGAAGAACTTACATATGTTCCTAACCCTTTAATAAAAAGTGTGTTTTCAAATGAACTAAGGCTAATATTAAAAAGATCCTTTCCTGGTTCATCCAAGCTTATTTCACTTACCTTACTTCCTGATATTTCATCTATAATATTAGAGTTATCTTCCTTCTTTGTACTCCCGAAGGATCTTATTATTCTCAAATCTTCATTTTTATTATTAACTAAAAGTTCTCCTTGAGATCTTTCAGAATTATATATCGCATATCTAGTTCTTAAATTATCTCTTAAAGACTTGTTTCTTTTTGTTGATATACCGTAAAGCCAAACTTTTATGAAATTTTGAAGAGTGCTCTTTCCTGCTTCGTTTCCTCCATAAACTATATTAATTCCTGCTTTAAAGCTTAATTCTTTATTTTTCAAATTCCCAAATCTCTTGATTTTTAGGTCTTTAATAATCATTACCCTTCACTTCCTCTTCCATTAACGCCTCTAAACCTATCTTAAGAGCTTCCTCAAGATAAATTTTTTCTTCCTCAGTTGCATCTAATAACCTTTCAGCTACTTTTCTATAATAAATTCCTCTTAAGGAATTTTCCTTCTTTATAATATCAATATCTAAATTAACTCTTGTTTCGTCCTTTATTTTAATATAATATAACCTATCTTTAACCCTATACTCAATGGTTTTAATTTTTATAGGCATTTCACCGTTAATATAACCAGTTAAAATTACCTTGTAAAAGTTTCTATCTGTATCTTCATCTTTTAGAGAAAATAATATTGAATTAATTACTTGTTCTTGGTTAGTGCAATTGCTAATATCTACTTCTATTGAATTATATGTTCTTTCACATAATGGTAAAAAGTTAAGATTCACACCATCCTTATACACTTCACCAAAAATTATTCCCTTTTCTCCCGTTTCATCAAATCCTCTTCCTTCTGGGCATCCTGAATAAGCATAGAATGTATCATCTTCCCTTTTTATACCTGAAAAGCCATGCCTATGTCCTAAGGCTAAATAGTTTAAACCACTCTTTCCTATTTCATTAATAGTAATAGGGTTATATTCATTTCCTGTAGAGGAGGTAACTTCACCATGAAGTGCCATTATATTAATATATCCCTTATATATTTGTGGAATATTAAAGTTTTTTAACAGTGATGTATTCTCATAATTTGAACCAAATGAATATCCGTAGACAACAGTCTTAATATCTTCTAGAACTACATATTCTAATTCTTTTGAAAAGATAAATACATTTTTAGGCCAATTAAAAACTTTATAAAAACTTTTATCACTTAATGGATCATGATTTCCTGCTGCTATAAATACTTTTGTATTATTTAATGTTTCTATCTCACTTTTTAAAAATTCTAAGGTTGATTTCTTTATTGAAGAATTATCAAATATATCTCCACAGAGAAGAAGAATTTGTACACATTCTTCATTGGCTAAATTTATAATCTTTTTAAAACTCTTCTTTATATCTTCATTTCTCTTTTCTCCATAAGAACTAGATAATTCTTTGAATGGAGAATCAAAATGGAAATCTGCTGCATGTATAATTTTTATCCTATTCATATACTCACCTTTTCCGGTTTAAAATTACTCTCAATCGAACTTTTGTTCTTATTTTATCATAAGTTTACACTGAAAAAAAGAGTATCCTTAGAACCCCTTAATTAAAAATAATAACTAAAATTTATTTAAATTTAAAAATAAATTGTAATATGTATCCAAATAAGCAAATATATATAAAATTGTAACTTAGTTAAAATTTTATATATTTTCTTAAAAATTAAAGTTTAACTAGTATTTAACACTATTTTTAAAAATTTGTGAATAAATTTAAGGGGGGCATAAGATGAAAAAGAAGATATTCAAGTATTTATCAAACATAGTAATTGCATTACTTTTTATTTTAGTAATAGTTGCAGCTTATAGCAACATACAATCAAAAGGAAAACCTGGTAATCTTACATCCATTGGGTCATATTCATGGCTATCTGTTCTCTCTGGAAGTATGAAGCCAGCATTTAATCCTGGTGACCTAATAATTGATAAAAAAGTTGATACTACCAATCTTAAAGTAGGAGATGTAATAACCTACATGTATGGTGGAAACTTTCTAGCAACCCATAGAATAACAGAAGTTAATAAAGACCCTAAGGGGAATCTTCTATTTACAACTAAAGGTGATAGTAACAATGCCAAAGACGATATTTCAATTTCTTCAAGTATGATAGTTGGAAAATATTCTTTTAGAATTCCATTACTTGGATTTCTATTATTAAAAATAAAAGGATTACCTTCAGTAATAGGTATATGGCTTTTGTTTTTCTTAGTTACTGGAACAGAAATATATAGAATATATAAAGAACAAAAAAAAGCTAAACCTAGTGAATTAAAACCCGAGTAATATTTACCAAGTTATGAAAAAGGCGCGCTTTTCATATAAATTTGATATTCAATTATAAAATTAAAATTTTAGGGGGAAAAATTATGAATAAAAAATCTATTGGAGCTTTATTATTATCTGCATCTTTATTAGTTGCAGGTACAGCATCGACTTTTGCATATTTCACAGACTCAACTTCATCTGACCAAACAATTACATTAGGAAATGTAGGTGTTTCATTTTCACACGAAGATAATTGGAAGCTCGCAGGTAGTGGATTTGATTTAGATGCTTTTAAAAGGTTTGATTTTTTAAATTTACAAGTTCCTGGAAGACCTAACGATGAAATTAATCTTGGTAAAGATTCAGTTACTCACGTTGCACCTGGAGATGTTTTATATAAAAAATATACACTTAAAAATACTGGTAACTTAGATTCTAAAGTAAAGCTTTCTCTTACTAATATAGATGTGACTGATCCAGATGATGCTGGAAAAGGCCTTGCTAAAGGACATGATAATGATAAAGACAAGAGTAGTTTACCAGATTTGAGTTGGTTCAACATAAAAGCCTATGAAGTTAATGTTGATGGCTCAAGAGGAAAAGAAGTCGCTTTAGGCGTATACCCTGGCTATGTTACACTAGATGCTAAAACACAACAAGAGGTTGCAGTTTATGTTGGAGTTATTGTTGATAACGGCATGAAGAATGATGGTATGAATAATATTCTATCATTCACATTAAAAGCAGATGCAACTCAATGGAATAACCCAAATTGGAGTGAATCTGGTCACTAATCACTTGCTATATTAACTTCATAAATATTACAGTGCTTTAAAAATATTTATCGCACTGTAATTCTTTATATTTAGGAGGATATATATGAAGAATTCAAAGCTAATAATTTTAATTGCTCTTTCAATTCTTCTACTAACTTCAGGTATTATAGGGGTTTATGCATATCTAACCACTACAACTAAGTCAGATCCGGTTACATTCACCCTCGGAGATGTAAAGCTTCAAACCTCTAATTCTCCTTGGGAATATACTCCTATTGAAATTGAAAATGCAAAATCTTTAAGTAATGATCTTGTAGAAGGAAAAACTCTTACTTCTGATCTTAATATTGATAATTTAAGACCTGGTGATGCTTTCGAAAAAGAGATCACTATAAATTATACTGGTTCTCTCGAATCCAAACTTAAGATAACAAAGGGAACCTTATTAAGTGACTCGCCATTTATTTTAAAAATAGAACTTGATCCAGACTCTATTAAAGATAACTCATCAATAAAAATATCCAAAGATTCTAACGATGATAACACTTGGTATATTGAGAATGTAAAACAAAATGATATATTAACTTTCAATGTGAGACTGGAAGTTCCAACAAATTTAATCAATTCTACTAGTAATAACTTCACCTTAAATAATGATGCTTTTAAACTACTAGATATTACAGCCACTCAATGGAATAACCCAACCTATAGTAATTAATATAGGGTTTTAATAATTAAAATCCTTTAAGCAAGGAGTATAAAAAATGAAGATTAGAAAGCAAATCAAAAAATTTATCCTTGCCTTATTCGTTGGAGCAATCATGGTTTCTCTTGTAGTTGGCTCTATAAAGGCATCAGCACTTCAAAGTGCTCTAGACAAGGTAACTATTGTTCCTAAGGTTAGTGATAATAATTCAGGAATGTTTGATAATAGTGATGGATTTTGGTATCCAGGTAGAAAACTTACTAAGGACTTCGTTATAAAAAATGATAATGCAACTGACATAGAAATAAGTAAAATCTCAGTTAAAATAGAATCAGTTAACAACTTTCTATTGATGAAAGTTATAAACCCAGATGAAGATATATATAATGAATTTTTAAAGAACTTAAAAGTTCAGTTAAAAGATAAAGATTTGGTTCTCTTTGACGGTACATTTGAAGACCTTAAAAATAATAGTGTTTTGTTAGATAAACCGATAGTAACTCCTGGTGGAGGTTCAGAAGATATTTCTATTACAGTATATTTAAATGAAACCACCGGAAATATATTTCAAAATCTACAACAACTATTTAATTTAAGTGTTCAATTTTCCTTGAAGGATGGTGGGACCGTAACTACTGCCATTACTACACTTCCTAAAACTGGAGCAGCAGCTAACTTTGCTCTTTTAACGGCATTAGCTATGGCTCTTATTGGTATAGGATTAATCTTTTTTGATTACAGACAAAAAAAAGCCTCTCTAAACAAAGGAGGTAATAGCATTGAATAACAAGAAACTTATAAAGATTATTCTGCTTTGTTTAACATTAACTTTTTCTGGAGTTGGAGCCACATATTCTTATTTTGTTCATAATGAAAAAGTTGAAAATAGTATTAATGTGTCTGTTGGAACAATAAAATCTGATTTTATAGATTCAAACACCCAAACACCTATCACATTTCCTATAGTTAATATTAGCGGATTACTTCCAGGTGAAACTCAAACTAAAAACTATAATATAAAAAATATAGGAAGTCTAACATCTAAAGTTGCATTTAGTTTAGATAACTTTACGGAATCAGAAAAAGATACATTAATTCCCTATTTAAACTTTAAGATTGAGGCTGGTTCTAATCTATTATATGATGGCTCTTTAAAAGACTATATTAATAGTTCAGATAAAATACTGACTTTAAAAGATCAAAATAATGACCCTATTCTTTTAAAGTCAAATAGTGTTGTTGAAGTTAAATTGAGCTTTACTCTTCAAAATACTGTTCCTTATATAGCTGAAGGAAAAAGTCTTAAATTCAATATCAATATTCACTCAACTCAACCAAATGATCCTCAGTGGTCTTATAATAATTAGGAGGTGAAGAGATTATGAATTTAAGAAAAAAATTATCTTTTCTAATACTATGCTTGGTTTTTATAGTGACTGGATGCAATATAGGAACCTATGCTTTTTTATCACACAAGGCTCCAAATACTGATAATAGCATATCTACTGGGACTTTTCCTAAACCAATTGTTAAGCTGTATGCTTCTATAGGTCCAATATATAAAAACTTCTTCACTAGTAATAAAGACTATGAAAGTCCTAATTATAGGCAGTGGCTTGATAATGCATCAATTTTTATTATTAATGATTTACTAAACAAGACTTCCCAAGAACCAGTGGGAAGTGATTATAATAAATTTCAAAATATTTTATCTAATAATAGCGATTTTATTAACGTAAAAAATGACATTTCTACTTCTAGCTTTAAAAGCTGGGCTGGCGAAATAATAAAGGACAATAGTAGTGATAATGAGCATGGCTCATTAATGCACAATATAGTTGTTATTAGTACACCGATAAAGGAAGGTTTAAATTTAGGTAAGATAAATGTAAATAGTTGTGGATTACAAATAGAGCAACAAGATATCTTTCAAAGTATTGAAAAGAAAAATAAAGATGATAAAATGAATGAATATGTTCTAAAAAGAGATGAAAATGAACTTAATTTTGGTAAGAATACAAATAGAATACTTACATTTGACTACGTAAATGGTCAATATGTCAAAACCGGAACTGGTGATAATCAAAACTATGTTCCAGCTACAGAAGCTGATTTAATCATATTTGATATAGGAAGTGAAGGGTATAGTGTATTACCTGATGAAAAATCAAATCCTTCTTCCTTAAACTATCTTAATAATCTTCTTATTGGTAAAAGAGTTTATGCTAAAAAAACTGGAAAGGACTTAACTACTCCTTGGACAGGAGAAATGAAGAAATTAGTATTAAATGAAATGGTACCAAATGAGGATTATAGATGTAGATTAGACAGAACCGAATGTACTGTAATATTTACTTATGGGAAATATCAGGTACCGCCTCTAGAATACACAGTTAATTATTTGAATCCTAAAGATGATACAAAGGAAATAACCACTAAAGATGCTGAGGCTAATGTAGAAGAAGATTCAAATATTCCATCTGAAATTTTCAACTAATACTAGAAAGTATTTTATTTAAAAGCCCTTACCTTCTGAATCAAGATAAGGGCTTTATTCTATATATTTTTCTCTTTAATAAATGTTCTAATTTCCTTAATAATTACATAGAGAATCAATATCCAAATCACTCCAAGTGCAATAGGCCCTTTAAATATAGTAATTATAAGTCCCATATATGGTAACTTAAACTTATATTTCCCTACTACATCATTTGAATTAACCAGCTTTTCGTCTTCAACATTATTGGCATCGCCTTTTGTTTTATAAAAAATTTCTGAATTATTACTCTGTACATCCACTATCCTATGAGTAACTAAAGTATTGCCTTTTTTGAAAGTAATAACATCACCTGACTTTAATTTATCTATAGGCGTTTCTATATCTATTATAAGATCATATGCTTTAAATGTAGGAGTCATACTGTCGCTTAATACAGATAAAAACTTAACATTTCCTATTCCCGGTACTTTATCCTTGGATATCCTTGAGCTTACAAAAGAACCAACAGAAATCACTGCTAAAATAATCAATATAAATATCACTACATTTTCTATGATCTTTAAAAACTTTTTCATTTTTCCACTCCCTATATTTTCAAGATTTACACTTTATTATTTATGTCTCACATGAAAATATATGAATGAATATATATGTTTATAACTTAAAAAGATCTTTCCAAGAAAGATTATTAACTCTCTCTTGAAAAGATCTCGGTAGCTTATAAACTTGAACTTTCTGGTGGAACTTCTCCCATAGTAATCCCTCCTAAAATTTCAAAGTCATGATTACCAGTAAATAATGTTCCGTAGAGGCTAACCCTTAGCTCTCTCTACTTCAAGTGGCTCTCGTATTCGGCTACCATTCTTTTTACCATTTCGCCTCCAACTGAACCACATTGCCTAGCTGTTAGGTCTCCATTATAATCACTAAATGGAACACCAAGTTCTCTAGCTATTTCTGTCTTAAATTTACTTAGACCATTTTTTGCTTCGGGAACTAATTTTCTTGACATGGCGGTTTCCTCCTTTGGCTTATGGATTTTTGTAAGCTCCTAAGAAAAATTCATTTCTTTAAGCTTACACTATTATATTAACCACAATAAAGTTACTTATTCTTTATTATTTTTGCCTAAAATGGTATTTAATTCATAATATATTAAACTAAATCTATGAAGTATTTAAACATTCTAGTCATGTCCTCATTATTTCTCATTTTCTCTGGATGCCATTGAACCCCAAACACCTTATTATTTCCTTGCATTTCAATCGCTTCAATAACTCCATCCTTTGAAAATCCAGTTGCAATTAAATCTTTTCCCAGTCTATTTATGGATTGATGATGAAAACTATTAGTGCTTATAGATTTTCCAAATAACTTCACTAAGTTTCCACTATCTATAAAATCAACAGTATGAGTAGCTATATCATTATCTCCTACTTGAGAATGTTTTAGGTAATCCTTATATCCATAACTTATGTCCTGATGAAGTGATCCTCCAAAAAATACATTTATAGCTTGAATTCCCCTGCATATTCCTAAAATTCCTTTATTAAAATTTAATGCACTTTTAATTACTCTTAAATCAAATTCATCCCTAGCTGCACTAATGCTTCCTTGCAAAGGCTTTGGTTCTTCTCCATAATATAGAGGATTTATATCTCCACCACCAGAAAGTACTACTCCATCAAGGGAAGAAATTATTTCTTCTATATAATCTTCATCATTTATAACTGGTAATATTATTGGTACAGCACCAACTTTGGCAATTGCATTGGCATAATCTGCATTAACTTGTACTTTCTCGTCACCCACAACGCGGCCATCGCAAATAATCGTTAAATTAGGAACTATTCCTATTCTCTTTTTTCTCATGTTTTCACCTTCCACTACTCAAGATTACTATGTCATTTTATTAACTTCTAGCTTTACCAGTGATATAGTGAATTTCAATCTTTACTATATTGGTAACTTCATGGGCTCTTTCTATATATTTCATTCCTTCTTCAGTAAACTCACTTGAATATTTATTGATAAAGGCCTTCAGAACTTCAATTTTCTCAGCTCCTGATATTTCTTTAGCTTCACCAAAAGCAATTACACTTTCATATTTTGTGGTAAACTTTTCAGGAACAGCTTGAACACTTCCTACAACTGTAAATGAAGTCTTAGGATTCTTTCTTAAAGAATCTATTTTAAATCCAACATTTGCACAATGAAAATAAATAGCCTCGTTCAGGTACACATAATTAACTGGCACTCCATAAGCATACCCATTTTCACCAGTAACAGAAAATATACCATAGTTTTCATGATCTAAGATTTTAACTATATCATCTTTCAATATTTCTCTTTCTTTTTTTCTCATTTCTCTAAACATACTAACACCCCTTTAACTTATATATATGGTTTTAATTCTAACTAGTCCACTCTAGCAGAAAAATATAAGAATTCAATCTACAAGGTAAATATTCTTTATTGAATATTATAATTCAAAATATCACTAATAGTACATGTCAAATTAATATAATTACTTGATTCTATCATAAAACCCTCTCTGTGACAATCAATCCCACGCTTTATAATATAGTAATTTCCCCATGAATTGTAAAATAAAAAAGCAATAGATTTTCCTCTATTGCTTTTCCTCAAAAATATCTTTTAATTTTAAATACTCATCTGAACTAACTGGAAAGTAAATTACCTTTTTAAAAAGCATTCCAACGTTTTCTCTATAAGCATAGAAAGTATCGTCAGTACCCCTTTTAAAATTTTTTGATGTTTTATTTTTTGCAATTATGTACTTTCTTCCATTATAATCTTCTGCCTTAAAGTAATCACCACAATCTTTTTTTATAATGCATCTCATTAGAATTATGTCTTCTAAGTCTTCAATTTTATTTAACAAATCCATATTTCCACACGCACTCCAATTCATTTATATCTATATAATAATTTTCGTAAAACTTTAAATAAATTTAAGGGTCTATAATAAAAAAACTTTTTTTAGTTCTATAAACTCTATTTCTTCGCATTTTATAAATGTTTATACTCATTATCATATACTATTTTCCAAAATACGTCAATTTGTCTTATGAATTTTTTACAAATTTCTTTATATTTTTCAACTCTTAGACTTAAACCAATTCACTATGCACTCATTACTACATTAAATTACTTCTTAAGTTTTTAAACTTCTATCTTTTAACTATGCACTCTGCTCTTTGCCATCTCCCAACCAGTTTGCTTGTTCGATTGCTTCAGTAATAGAACTGCAAAAATTGTCTTCTCCAATAATATCTACATATCCATACTTTTTAAGCATTTCCATAGGTTGATTTTGAGCTTCTAATATGATTAATTTTGTATGATGCTTTTTACAAATATCATATAACATTTCAAAGGAATGGTATGCAGTAGAATCCATAAATGGAACCTTACTCATTTTTATAATTAATATTTTTGATGGATTTCCCATCTCCCTTATTGCATTAACAAATTTATTTGCTGCACCAAAGAAAAATGGTCCAGTTATTTCAAAAATTGAAATATCCTCCGGAGTATTTACATTATCCACTAGTTCCATTACATCCTCGTCTTCTGAATCATCTAATAAATATTTAACCTCTGAGATTTCTGCCATCTTTCTCATAAATAAGAATGACGAAAGTACAACACCTACTCCGATTGCTACTACTAAGTCTAAAAACATGGTTAAGAAAAAGGTCACTAAGAATACTATAGCATCACTTTTAGGAGCTTTAAATATCTTTATAAATGCTTCCCATTCTCCCATGTTATATGAAACCATAACTAACACTGCTGCTAATGAAGCCATTGGAACAAGCTTTACATATGGCATAAATATCATCATTATAAATAAAACGCCTAAGGAATGAATTATCCCTGCCATTGGAGTTCTTCCACCATTTTTAACATTTGCTGCTGTTCTTGCAATTGCCCCAGTAACTGGTATTCCTCCAAAAATTCCTGAAAATATGTTAGCTAAGCCTTGAGCTATTAACTCCATATTTGAACGATGTTTTCCTCCAATCATTCCATCTGCCACAACAGCAGATAATAATGATTCAACTGAACCAAGAATAGCAATTGTAAGTGCTGGCATCATAAGATTTTCAATTGTATTCAAACTAACCTTTGGGAATATTGGTTTTGGAAATGCAGATGAAAGATTTCCAAATTCACTACCTATTGTAGTTACATTAAGCTTTAAAACCATATTAATTATTACTGCTACTATGATAGCTACAAACGTCCCTGGAATACGCTTATTTACTTTTGGCCAGAAAATAATAATTAATAGGGTTATAACTGATATTATAAGACTATTTACATTTAAAGTTTTTATATTTGATATATAAGATATCCATTTACCTGCAAAGTCAGAAGGTACATTTTTTATAGTTAAACCAAAAAAGTCCTTTACTTGAGTAGATAATATTACAATAGCAATACCACTTGTAAATCCGGTGGTTATAGCTGAAGGTATATATTTTAATAAACTTCCAAACTTAAGTAGTCCCATTATTACAAGAAAAATTCCTGCCATAATTGTAGAAATTATTAGCCCTTGAATTCCATACTTTTCTATAATTCCATATACAATAACAACAAAAGCACCAGTTGGCCCAGCTATTTGAACTCTGCTGCCTCCAAATAAAGCAACTATAAGTCCACCAATTATCGCAGTATAAAGTCCTTTTTCTGGTGATACGCCTGAAGCAATTGCTAGTGCAATAGATAAAGGTATAGCAATAATTGCTACTATGATTCCTGATATAAAATCTTTGAAGAACTGTTCTTTATTATAATTTTTAAAACACGTAACCGATTTTGGAACTAACACTAAAAACTCATCTCCTAATATTTATAATTTAAAACGTTAATATTATACCATAGCTTATAATAATAACTTCCTTTTATTGAATTTTAAGAAAATTCTATTAGTTCCACAAAAAAAACAGGAGCCCTAGGCTCCTGCATTATATTATTTATTTAGCTTAAATGAGGTTACTGATAATATTGTTTGATTTTCCATATCTGCATATTTTAATGTAACATTGTCTCCATCTCTTGCCAAAACTACATCAGCACTTACATTTTTGTTAATCATGAATATTTTATCATTATTCTCTAATTTAATGTAAAAGATGGCCTTTCCTTCTTCTGTTGTTTGATTTATTCTCCATATCTTTCCTGTAACTTCTTGTTCTTTAATGGTAGCTGCATTATTATCTATTTTAGCATCTGAGGATTCACTTATCTTTCCTTCTACTATTGCCTTTTTAAATGAATCTAGTAAATCTGCCTTGTTATCTGCTAAAATAGCATATTTACTCTCAGCTGCTACAAGACCAAGTTTAACGAAAGATCCATCCGTTTTATTTATTACAGGTATTATCCATGTGTCTACACCATAGATATTATATAATATTGGCTGTGATGTAGTCCAATTAGCTTTATCAGCTCCCAAAAGCTTTTCTACTGCATTCATAGCACCTTGTCCATTTAATAAACCTGGGGTTTTATAATAAATCATCTCCCCTGTTCTTGAATCCATAAGTGTATATCCTGTCATAGTTGTAGAATTATCTGAGGTATTGGTATGATCTGTAAAGAAATACATCTCTCCATTACTTCCCACTATAGGAATAACTTGATTCGATTCAATCTCCATGCCTTTTAGGTCTACTCCCGAACTCCAAGCAGTTGGAATGTGAACCTCTTTTTGTCCAATTTTAGAATTAATAAATCCTTTCTTATATAATCCAAAATACTGATTATATTGTTCTGCTACATTATAAGTGTATATCTGATCTATCCACTTAGGGGCATCTTCCTTACTATAAGTTTTGGTCTCACCAGTCTTTAAGTCATATGTTATGACTCCGTCAACTATATCTCCAGTTCTCCCAAATTTATAGTGACCATATGAACCTACATAATAAGGATTTAAATTGTCATCAAGTTCAACATTTGTATTTAATAAAACAGAATCCTGCTTAGCACTTCTCATCTTTCTATAGATGTTGTTATTGAATAATAGTGATTCACTATGATTAAAACTTACTTCTATAAGCTTTGGTTCTTCTAGTCTTTCTGCTGAAACATAAATTACTCCTGGTAATTCTCTATTCAATAAAGCTTTTATTGTTCCATCAAATTCAACTGGTGCTACATAATATGCTCCATTTGGAGTCTTAGTTAAATTCAATTGCCCTACTTTATAAAAACTTGGATTTGGAAGCGATCCAATTAAATTCTGCATTTGATAGTAGGCTGTTTCTGGTGGTACAATTATTATATTTTCTGTATTTGCTTTTGGAGATTTATCATTACTTTCCTTTGCTCCTACCATATTATATAATCCCTTAGCACTTGCAATGGAAAACGGTGCGGTATTATAAATCCCAGCTATAACTACTAAAATTAATGAAGCTAGTACTATTTTTTTAGGAAACTTTCCCTGTAAGCTTCTATTTGTATAACTTAACCCTGCTTCAA
The DNA here is from genome assembly GCF_028728205.1 of Clostridium sp. 'White wine YQ'. Classification (NCBI taxonomy): domain Bacteria; kingdom Bacillati; phylum Bacillota; class Clostridia; order Eubacteriales; family Clostridiaceae; genus Clostridium; species Clostridium sp. 'White wine YQ'. The sequence continues at coordinate 159,750 of NZ_JAQYUU010000001.1, read as the reverse complement.
TTAAAGCCATAATTATCTGAAATATACCTACAAATCCTAATATCGATATTATTAAACTTAAACTCTTATCTCTGTTTGCCACATAAAAGATTACAAAAGAAAATATTAATCCAACTATATATCTAAAAATATTATTTCCCTTTGTTGCCCTCTTAAAGTTAGGGTTTAAAAATAATATTGGAACCAAAAAATAAAACAATAAAAACATTTTCTTTACTCCTTTATAAGTTATTATATACCATATAAGAAGTATATCTACTTATCTCTCCGTTGTCAATATTTTTCATTGAAATATAATTTGTTATTTTCAATAAATATATTAGAACTACAATAGTTAACCAGCTACTTGTATCTCCATTTTTATCAAATAATTGTTACCTTATTGATAAAAATACATAATTTTATTCATATTGGTTATTACATTATATAAACTCAAGTAAGCGTCAAAATTTTAGCGACTTTGATAACTTCGAAGATAACATTTAACCATCTTTCTTTTTATACGAAAAAAGGTCATCACCTCGCAACCTTATAAGCTTACGAAAGTAATGATCTTTGAATTGTAGTAACTTAAAATTAATGATACCTCTCCATAGATTCTTTTACAAATTAAATGTGGTGCTTGCCAATTAAGACACTGAATTTATATATATTCTGCCTTTGTCTCTAAAACATGAAGATGTTCTTGCTCAATATAAATATTTTTCTCTTTATTAATACCTTCTCACAAAGCACTATATTTCATCTTTCAATTTTACTTCATCTTATAATACTCCACATACCAATCAGCAAATCTCTGCAAGCCTTCTTCTATACTCGTTGAAGGTTTAAATCCTACAGCTTCTTGAAGTTTGTCTGTAGATGCATATGTTGCTGGTACGTCTCCTGCTTTAAGTGGCTCAAATATCTTTTCAAACTCTACTTCTCTTCCTAATGCTCTACTTAAACATTTCTCTAATGTTATTATGAATGTCATTAGCTTTTCAGGGCTGTTATTTCCAATATTATATACACTATGAGGAACTTCTTCTTTCGATGGATTGTTAAGAAGTCTTTCAATCCCTTCTACTATATCATCCACATAAGTAAAATCTCTATATAAGTCATGTTCAAAGTCACCATTATTAAATATTTTTATTGGCTCTCCTTTAAAATACTTATCAGTAAATCCAAAGTATGCCATATCAGGTCTTCCCATAGGACCGTAAACTGTGAAAAATCTCAGTCCTGTAGCTGGTATCTTATAAAGATGGCTATAAGTATGCGCCATTAATTCATTTGACTTCTTTGTAGCAGCATAAAGTGAAACTGGATGATCTACAAAGTCTGATTCTTCAAAAGGTACTTTTTTATTTGAACCATATACAGAACTTGATGATGCATAGACAATATGGTCTACAGGATTATGTCTACAAGCTTCAAGTATATTAAAAAATCCTACTATATTACTTCCTATATATACATCTGGATTTTCTATTGAATATCTAACACCAGCTTGAGCAGCAAGGTTTACTACAATATTGGGTTTATACTCTTCAAAGGTGTCCATTATCATAGCCTTATCAGAGATATCACCTTTAATAAATGTAAACTTCTCAAAAGGCTTAAGCTTCTCTAATCTTGTATATTTAAGATTTACATCATAATAATCATTTATATTATCAATACCAATTACTTTACACCCTTTTTCTAAAAGCTTCTTGGATAAATAAAATCCAATAAAGCCTGCAGCTCCAGTAATTAAATATGTTTTATTATTATCTAACATTTTCAAACTCACCTTTACGCCTCCTTTGTTAATGCAACTTCAGCCATACCTTCAGTAGCTTTAACCATTGGTCTACCAATAGAATAGTATTCCACCCCTGCTTCTTTCATAGCTTTAACATTATATAAATTTCTTCCGTCATAAACTAAAGGCGTTTTCATAAGTTTCTTGTAATCCTCTGGCTGAAGTGCTTTAATTTCTCCCCACTCAGTAAATATAAAGCATACATTAGCTCCTTTTAAAGCTTCATCTATGTTATCAGCATATTTTATACTCCCTTGTCCATTTTTACCTTCTGGGAATCTCTTTTTAAAATTATCTTTACCAACTGGATCATAAGCATATACTTCTGCGCCATGATCTAATAATAAAGGTATATTTTCAAGTGATGGTGCTTCTCTTAAATCATCCGTTCCTGGCTTAAAGGTAAGTCCAAGTGCTGCTACTTTTAAACCATTAAAAGTAATAAGACGTCTGCAAGCCTTCTTATATAACTTTGTCTTTTGGTCTTTATTTACATCTATAGCAGCTTGTATTGTTCGAAGATTATATCCATTTTGCCTAGCTAAATATTCAAGAGCTTTTGTATCCTTAGGAAAACAAGAACCACCATAACCAATACCAGCATTTAAAAACTTACTTCCTATACGATCATCATAACTCATACCTTTAGCTACATCTTGTATATTAGCTCCAACAAGTTCACATAGATTAGCAATATCATTCATATATGAAATTTTAAGTGCTAAGAAATCATTTGATGCGTACTTTATCATCTCCGCAGAACGTCTGTTTACAGATACTATTGGAATATTAAAAGGTTCATATATCTTCTTAAGCATTTCTTCAGCCCACTTACTTTCAGTTCCAATTATAATTCTTGCTGCATGTAGTGTATCATGTACAGCTGTACCTTGTGCTAAAAATTCTGGATTTGATGCTACTTCTACTTTAACATTATTAACTAAAAAGTCTTTTATAAACTGCTCTACTTTATCATTAGTTCCTACTGGTACTGTAGATTTCACAACTACAAGACAATCTTTTTCTATGTTTTCTGCTATTTGTCTTGCCACTGTAGCTATATAACTAAGATTTGCAGAACCATCTGGTTGTTCCGGAGTTCCAACTCCTATAAAAATTGCAGCAGCATCTTTGTAAGCTGATTTATAATCTGTTGTATAATGAAGCCTACCTTGTGCATAATTTTTCTGCATTAATCCCTCTAAATCTGCTTCATATATCGGAGCTTCTCCCTTTTTCATTAGGTTAACCTTATTTTCATCGATATCTACACAGGTAACCTGATGACCAACTTCTGCAAAGCAAACCCCTGCAACTAAACCCACATAGCCTGTACCTGCAACTGCTATTTTGAACATAATACATTACCTTCCTTTTACTCTTAGTAATAGTTTAAACTGTCTTAAATATTATCTTAGCTTTAATAAATCACTTATTTTAAATACTTTTCAAGTGCTTCCTGCCATTCCCTAGTTATATCCCAAATACAATTCTCTAGTCCATGATTTCTAAGCACATAATACTTTGGGCTTTTAGCTGGTCATGGGAATTCATCTGTGGTACATGGTACAACTTCTATAGTTATTCCTTTTATTTAAACATTTCTTTAGTTAATTCATGCCAAGTACATTCGCACTTGCATGTACAGAAATATAAACCGTAAGTTTTATTTTCAATTAGTTTAATTATAACTCTAGCTAAATCCACTGTACTTGTAAGTGTTCCTTTTTTGTCACTTATAACCTTTAAAACTTTATTAGTTTCACTTAGCTTAAGCATAGTCTTTACACAGTTATTTCCATCTCCGTAGCGCCATGCTATTCTTATTATATAATGTTTTGAATTATATTCGCTTACTAAAATTTTACCTTTTAGTTTTGTACTTCCATATACTGTTTGTGGACTTACTATATTTGTTTCAATAAGCGTAGTATTTCTCTCTCCATCAAGTACCACTACTCCAAATTCTCTTGAACTAATTACATGGCATCAAAAATAGTAGCTTTATCTCTTTCTGCAGCTTTTTTAAGTCTTTCAATAAAGCTATAACAATATAAAAAGTTTTCCCCTAAAACAAAAGCTACCTTGTAATTTTCTATTAACTCTTCATCTATGATGAAAGTTTCTGCTAGTCCATTAGGTGAAGCTTGTACAGCATAAGATAATTCTAATTCATAATAACTACCATCATCCATCAATTCTTAATCGCAAGGAGAATTTCTTCCGTGGAAATTATATGTATCTCTTTAATTACTGCTAGTGTTAGTACTGATATTAGACAATACTTCATTTGTTTATCATAAATCGAAAGAATTTGTTTTGATACAGATTTAGTTGTTGGATAAAATTTTGTTCCAGAACCTCCTGCAAGTACAATACTTTTCACTTCAAATCGCCCATATTCTTTAATATAAGAATTTAATACAGACCTAAGTTTTCATTAATAATTTTATATTCTTAATTGTTTTTGTAATATCTTTTCGTTTTATAAATAAATATGCTATATATGCTACTATATATATAAAGACAGTAATCCAGGAGTCTATAAACCATCCTGTTAAAATAAAAATTAATGTCATAGTTAATTCTAATGCTATATCTTTATACAATGAAATATTTAAAATCTTAGACAAAAACATCTCTGCGAATATACATCTAAATGCTAAAAGAATAACAATTGATACAATTGCTAAATTCAAATTTTTAAATAATATAGTACTTAAAATAGTTAATATAATACTCAATACAAGTGATATTAAATTTATCTTTAACATCAATTTTTCTTTTCTTAGTGTTTTTAAGTATGTATTAATAAGTAATGCCATCTTCCCTTCAAACACACACATTGGGAAAACTAAAGCCATAAACATTAAGCTATCTGCATATTTAGGTAACCATGCTGACAATACAACTTTTAGCGGATAATATATAATAAGTGCACCCAACAATACTACCATCAAAAAATCTCTCATTGCTTCATATATACTTGATAATCTTTCCTCATTAGTCCTTCTCAAAATAGGAAACATAACAATTCCTATTGCATTTATAAATATCATCATAAGATTTGATATACTAAGAGTAAGGGAAACTTTACCAAAAGTCTTCACATTCCATGAACGTTCTACTCCAGCTCTTACAACTCCTATAATTAAATTACTTGCTATATTAGCAAATAATAATTTTATTCCTGCATTTATATTATCTTTTGTTTCCTTAAAACTAAAATAAAAGATTGAAAGTTTTCTTAAAACGATATCGCTACAACAATACATTGCGTACAACAAAGATATAGATTTACCAATCAAATCAGATAATACAATTAGTTTATAGCTCCTAAATCCACATATAATAATCACAATAGTCAGTAAAAAATAGAGTATTCTACTCATTGCTGTAATTTGTGCATACTCTTTAATTCTATTTGTAGCCTGCAAAATAAATAATAACATAGTTAATATATTCATTATTAATAAATTAATAGAAATCATTTTTAAGATAAATATCTTATCTATATCAGTGAACCATATTGGAAAAATAAAAAACATGATTGTCGCTAAAACTAATTGTAAAATAACCATCATATAAAACTGCGAAAAGAATAGTTTTTTATCTAATTCTTCATATTTTTTACCTCCATATCTCAAATATATACCATCATTCCAACCAAAATGTAAAAAACCTACATATGATGAATAGAATAAATATACTTGTAAATAGCCATATTCATTTACTCCGGTAAACCTTGGAACTACTAATATAACCAAAGAAGAAACAAGCATAGATAATAAGTTTGATACTAAAGTGTATGAAAAATTTTTAATAAAATTAATTGCTTTGCTACTCAATTATAAAACCTCAGATCCTAAATTTTCTGATAAAATTTTATTATCATTTTTTTGATATATTAATTATAACTTGTTCTTAAAAAAATAGATTAATATTTTAAATATAATAGTATTGGCTATTTTGAATTTACAACTCTACTTATTGCTTCTAAGTACTTATATCCATATTTCTCATCAGCCTCAAGATAAGCACCTTCACTCCATTCATTCCAAGCAGTTACAAAAATAAATTCACTACCTGAATATGAATTACTTTTCTCTATCAATTTTTGTAAATACCTCTCAAATTTTTCAGGAGATGATCCCTTATGAATAATTCCTTTTTTCCCCCACCTAGCCGTCGTATCCCAATCATTATAAGCTCCTAGATAAGTGGTAATTCTATTGTTTAAATTTTGTGATAATATTCTTTTCCATACCCTGTCATAATCACAAATTAAAGGTCTGTCTAAATACTCTTTGTATAAAACTCTTTTAAAATTATACCATTTGCTATAATCAAATTTTCTGCTTTTACCTAACGCAAAAGTTGGCTGATATTCAAATTGTGCATCAAATTTATATTTGTTTGATATAGCTACATCATCTTCATGCTTTAGAGTATTTACATAAAAAAGTCCATCCCAACCTTCATTTTTTGCTAATGAATCCCATAGCATTTTCATCTGTTCCCAACATTCTATATCCTTAGCATCATAAATAACCATCATAGGTTTGTTACCAATTTTAATATATCTTTTATCATTAAAAAATTGTTTTAAATAGTCAAAATGATTCTTCCAATCTAATTCTGTTCCATATGTTTGTTTAATTAAAATCTTACGATTTTTTCTACTTGTACTATTTGTCCAAGTATGGTTTGCCCAAGAAACACAGAATGGCATATCAATATTCTTATTTCTCAACATTTGTTCCATAGGTTTTTGCATAATTTGTTTTCCTTCAAACCAATAATGATAATAACAAAAACCATAAACACCATATTTTTTTGCTACTTGAGCCTGTCTTATTTGTTCTTCTTGATTAGTTAAATCATAATAATTTTTATTTAAAGGTACTCTAGGTTGATAATGATTTTTGAATAGAGGTTTAGATTTTTTACAACTTACCCATTCTGTATGTCCTTCTCCCCACCATTTATTATTTTCTTCTATTTCATGATATTGTGGCAAATATATTGCTATTATTTTCTTCATAATCGCTAAATCCTTTCATTAAACTAATAAAACTTGGTAATTATCGAAAAATATTTGAAAATTATAGTTCTTCATTAAAAGTCAACTTGGTTATCCTTATTTTCGATATATTTACATTGTGACATACCAAACCCGCAAATTATCCAAAAGAAAAAATCAAAATTAAACGCAAATAAATTTGGTTCTATCATGCCATTGAGTAAAATTAAAATTACAGATATATTAACTCCAAGTAAATTAGTAAACTTACTATTCTTATTGGTTCTTTTTATAATAACTAAAAATATCAAAAACAAAATTAATGTATTGAATACTCCCGCTTGTAATAAACTTTCTAATATTATGTTATGTGCTAGTTGTCCTAACTCTTCTACATAATTAACTCCAAGTCCTATTAACAAATTGTTTTTAATAAGATATATAGAATAATTATATAATTCGAATCTACCATTAAAAGCTGTAGACATATCTGAAATTGAGTTAGCATTTGTGATTTCCCTAAAAACGTTTATATATCTATTAAAATATTCGCTATTGAAATGCTTAATAATAAAAACAACTGAAATAAAAACTAGTAAAATAATAATCCCTTTAAAAATCTTATTTCGTTTATTATTAAATATTATTATCAAAATGAATATACTTAGCATTATTAACCCTGTATTTGAACGAGTCGCTAATATTGCAATCATACCTAAAAGCATTAATACAAATTTTTTTTTCTTATTCATTTCATTAAACCATATTAATGGCAAAAATAATAATATAAAGCATGCAATATAATTAGATCCACCTAATGGAATCCTAATGAACACTTTTATAAAATTAATATTATTATTAATTTTTAGAGCATTCAGAGCTGCGCTAATAGTTTGTAAGCATATAACTATATATGTAATTTTTATATATTTCATAAAAGAAATTTTATCAATTTTTAAATTTAAAAATATAGTATAACTCAAAAAACATATTATAACAGCCAAATATCTAGGCATCATAGCAATTGAATTTTGAAAAATCAATAATGATATTGTAAAAATAAAAATCCTTATTAGTAGAAGAAAACTTATAAAATCGAACTTTGCTTTCATTAAAATGCTTATGAAAATTATAATCAGTAATATAAAAATCACCGTGTATGAAACTTTAACATCTAAATTGAATTTTATAAAATTATAAGCTTCACTACTAGTAGTTAATAAAAATATTCCAAGTATAATATATAAAAGAAAAATTTGCACTTGCTTCACTGAAACACTTTTGTTATTTAACATAATTTTATCACCCTTTAGGAAAGATATTTCTTGCCCATTTTATGACTTCTAGCATCTAAATATCCTTTAACTGCATATATAAGCTTTTTCATTTTTAGATTCTCAAACAAAATAACCTTAATAATAAACTTATATAAATGTACATTTATAAATTTCTTAATTTCATTACCATATTTTATTTCTAAGTATTTTTGATTTCTAAATAAATAATAAGTTCTTATTGGATTTGCAAATGATGGATGAACAACCTTCCATAAAATCCTTCGAGGTTTCGAATTACCAAATTGTTGAAACAACTTAGCATCCTTAAGCTTAATAATTTTTCCACCCATATTATGAAGTTGTATGCAAATATCAATATCTACATGTGCAATAAACATATTTTCGTCAAATCCATTAGTTTGAAAATAATCATTAATGTCCATCATACTTCCTGAAGTCATTACCCAATTACACTCCTTATTCCCATTAGCAAGTTCAGTATACGCCTCCATCTTTTCTCCTGTTTTTTCATCAATATATACTGATACGGCATTAGCTCCAACTATAGAATAATGTTCCTTTGACTTTTCTATAAATTCAATTATAGTATCAACAGCTCCCTCATCAAAAATAGAATCTTGATCCATTGTTAAAACATAATTAAATCCATTATTTTGTGCCATCTCGCACCCTATTTTTAGTGCTTTTGCAAGTCCCTTATTACCATCTAAATACACATATGCAACTTTTTCATTTTTTTTAAGTCCATTCACAATATCTTTATTTACATTATCTGAATTATCAATTACAAATAATTTATCGATATTATTAATATAACTATCAATATTTTTTTTCACTTCACAATCAGGATTGTAAAGTACAACAACTCCAGCATATTTAAACACTCTTTAATTCCTCCAAGCCCTAATGTAGAAATTCTGTAACCATTCTGATGTTTGTTTAATGTCATATCCAGAATTCATAATTTGATCTCTTGTATTTTTTCTTTTACAATTGTCAAAATATTTTAATATCGTTTCTCCCCAATATCTATATGAATCTTTTAAAGATACATATTCAATAGTATTAGCAATGTTTGTTTCTCTAGGAACAGTATCTGAAACTACGCACTGAAGTCCCGATGCTTGAGCTTCTATTACAACAATTCCTAAGCCTTCATATAGTGAAGGAAAAACAAATATATCCATTGCCTGTAATAACTCTGGAATATCAGATCTTACTCCAGTAAAGATTACACTATTATCCAATCCTAAATCATTAACTTTCTTCTCTATTTTTTGTTGAAGTTCACCCTCACCTATCAACATCAAAACTGCCTTTGGTTCTTTTTCATGTACTTCTTTAAATATCTCAATTAAATAATTATGATTTTTTTGAAGATGAAACCTACCAATATGTCCAATAACAAAACTGTTTTCAATATTAAATTCTTTTCTTACTTTATCCCTAATTTCTTGATTGAATATATACTGTTTACTATTTATGGCATTTTTTATTATATGAAATTTTTTCTGTTTACAAGCTTTCTTCCCATATAACCATTCACCTGCAGTTAAAGAACAAGTAAATAAATAATCAGCTGTATACCGAATTGGATATTGCAGTATATTTTTAACAAATGCCGATAGTCCTTTACCTGATGATGTATTATGACTATGGGCAATAGTTTTCAAATTATTTCTCTTTGCAATTTTAAGATATATTGAAGCAGTACTTCTTACATGCCCATGAATGATTTTATATTCTGGATGTTCTTCAAAAAAACTATTCCAAACTTTTTTATATTGTATATGATTCTTTCCTTTGTATCTAGGGATACTATAAATTTTACCGCCTAAAGATTTTATCTCATCATCATAGTCACATTTATTTTCAGTATGTACAATAAAATCAAATTGGACTTTACTACGGTCAATATTACGATATAAGTTCATAACCATAGTTTCAGCCCCACCTCTATTCAGCCCTCCTAGTACATGTAATATTCTTATTGGATATTTCATCATATTCTCCTTAATTCTTTATATCAATGACTAATCTCTTCTATATAAGCCTTAATAACACTTTGCCTATCAAACTCTCTCTCAACTTTTTTCCTGCCAGCCAACCCCATTCGTTTTTTATCATTAAAATCCAATCTTAAAAAACTATCTACTTTATCTATCAAATCTTGAGAATTTCCAGTCTCAAACAAATAACCAGTCACACCATCGTCAATAACATCCTTAGAACCATTAATTTTTGAAGCAATACAAATTCTCCCCATAGCTGCTGACTCTAAAAGCACATTTGGTACTCCTTCACCACCATGAGATGGTAAAATAGTGCAATGACATTTTTGTATCCATGATTTAATATCCTTTTGAAATCCTATATAATTAATAATACCTTTTGCATGATAGTCATCAATTATTTCTTTATATTTGTCTTCTTCAATAAATCCTGCTATATAAAAATTTGTATTAGAATACTTCTCTTTAATTGACTTAGCACAATCAAGGTACTGCTTCATACCTTTTAACTCCATTATCCTCCCAATAAATATAAAATTAGTCTCATCCTTAGAGGGTAAATCACAAACCTCATACTGTTCTAAATTTACACCAGAACCAGGAAGCATTGCAAAATTGCTTCTAATCATATTGTTTTCAACAAAAAAATCTTTGTCCCCACTATTCTGAAAAAATACCTTATACGACTTCTTAAGCGAAATCTTATATAGTACCTTCGCAATCGTGCTAACTACATTCTTCTTCAAAAAAGTAGCTCCAGTTCCTGTTATATTACTCACCTGTCTATTCTTTGTGAAATTAGAAGCTATACATCCGTAAATATTGGGCTTAATTGTATATGAAAAAATAATATCTGGTTTTAATTGTTTCATTATTTTTACATAGTTTAATATAAGTCCAAAGTCCCTGATTGGATTTATTCCTCTGCGATCCACAGGAGTTTCTATAATTTTGCAACCCATATCAGTGAAAAAGTTATTTTCCTCAGCCTTTGGAATAGAAATAAAAACTTCATTTCCGTCCTCAACTAGCTTTACTACCAACTCTTTTCTGAAATTATATAATGTTATAAAGTGATTTGATAATATCAATATTCTTTTTGCCACTTTTTATAATCACCTGCTATCTATTTAGATACGCCTTAACTTCCCTTTCTATTCCGATTTCAAAGGACTCAGGTCTGTATTCAAAATCTATTTTTGCATCTTCATGTGAGAAGCACCTGTCTTCACTCATTCTCTGAACTTTTTCTATATAATCAACCTTACCCAAAGTTACCATTTTCAAAATTCTTGCTAAAAGCACTCCCCCCCATAATGGAAAGCTTATAAATACTGTTTTCTTACCAAGATTTTTGCTAATCAATCTAAAAGCATCTATTACTGTGATTGGCTTCTCTCCTGATAAGTTATATATAGTTTTTGCCTTATCCTTTGGCATCATAAAAACCTGATAATATGCTTTTCCTAAATCTCTAGCATTAACTGGCTGGATTAAACATTTACCATGATTAATTACAGGGAAAAGTCTAAATCTATCTATCATCTTAATGAATCTACTCATATTATGGTCGCATATATCGCCATATATCATAGTAGGCTGGAGAACCGTAATCTTTATATCAGATCCCCTTATCATTTCAGAAAGTTCTTTATCTATAATTTTATATTCCTCTGATGCACCCCTAAATTTAGAATATATTCCTGTGGTATGCACACAAATTGCTCTGGGCACCTTGTTATTGATTGCTGCCTTTATAATTCGTAGCGTATGTCTAATGTTAACAATGTGTACTACTGTGTCTACATCTTTCATACATTTATTAAGAAAAACTTCATCCGTGATATCACCAACAACATTCTCTATCTTAAGTGGGCTGCTATCCAGCATTGATGTATCAGAAGTTTCCCTAACAATGCAGCGAATATTTCCTTCATATTTATTATCAATAAGCTCTTGCAAAAAGTATCTGCCACTATGCCCTGTAATTCCAGTAACTAATACCATCTTTTCACCTCTAATCCCTTCCCCATTCTCACTTCAAGAACTCTCAATTTGCCGAATATTTTCTCTATTATAAAAATTCAACATCCATAAAACTCTTTAAACATAATTCTTTAAGTTTTGGATAAATTTCTTATACAATCTAATCCTTACTTCGTCATTACACACAAATCATAACGATATTCTTCGTAGCTTTGAATTTATGGATATAATTGTTATTATCTATGGCTAAATGGTAATTTAATAATAAAATTATTGATTCAAATTTTATTTATTTGTTCATAAATTTTCTAATCCCTATTGTCCTAAGGTATCGCTAGTTGATGTTGTCTCATTAGTCGTATGGATCTGTTGATACTCTACCATCTCTGTTCCGCCTTCTACAATACCCACTCTTTTTAAAACAAAACCAATAGTTTTGGTAAATACCCTTGCATCCATTTTAAATCCCAAGTTTTTAACATAATCACCATCATATCTTGCTTTATCTTCTATTGATATAGTATCTCTTCCATTTATCTGAGCCCATCCAGTAAGACCTGGTATTATGTCATTTGCTCCATATTTATCTCTTTCTTCAATTAAATCAAACTGATTCCACAATGCTGGTCTTGGTCCTATTATGCTCATTTCGCCTTTTATAATATTTATAAGCTGAGGTAACTCATCAAGGCTTGTACTTCTTAACATTTTGCCACTTTTTGTTATGAAATTCTCTGAGTTTTTAAATAAATGAGTTGGCATATCTTTGGGAGTATCCCCCCTCATAGTTCTGAACTTTAATATCAGAAATTCTTTCTTATTTTTACCTATTCTTCTTTGCTTAAATAATATCGGTCCAGGTGAATCTATTTTAATTAAAATACCTATTATTAAAAATAAAGGACTTAGTAAAATAAGTGCTATTAGTGAAAGTAAAAAATCGACCATCCTCTTTATCATTATATAAATCTTCATATACCAAATCTCCCTCATGAATTCTATATATCTTATCTTTAAGTAATTTAAAATTACTTTAAATACAAAAACCTTCTTTAACTAGTGAACCTGCATCTATATAAGTAAGGTCACTAATTGTGCACATACTTCTGACAATTGCTCCACTAGAAACATGAACTCCATTTCCTAGTTTACAATCGTGGTCAATAATTGCACTTATATTAATAATGCATCCATTTCCTATGCTTGTACATGTATTAACAACAGCACCAGCCAAAATTACAGTTCCTTCATTTATAGTTGCATATTTACTTATGATCGCTTTAGGGTGAATGATCACTGCTAATTTATAGTTTTCTTCTTTTAATTTATCTATAAGTCCTAACCTAATTTCATTGTTTCCAACAGCAACAATCACGTAATTAAATTCATTTCTTAACTTCTTATAATCAGCTATTTTTCCAATAACATTAAAATTCAGAACCTCATCCAAATCATCTCTATCATCTAAAAAAGCTATATTATCCCATATACCCTGAAGTTCTGCAGCTTCAGCTACAACTCTTCCATGGCCTCCCGCACCTAGTATAAGCAAGTTATTTTTCTTCAATTCTAAAAACATCTCCTATAACTTTAAATTAATTATATTTGAATTAATAATTATTCCATAGTTTACCATATATATTTGAAAAAATTTTAGAAATAGTCTTCCCTTAGGCTACTTCTAAAATATAAAAATTACTATTAAATACCTGAATCTTAATCTTCTGAATAATAGCTATTATAATATTTACTGCTTCCATAGCCATATCCTCTAGCATTATCTGGCATCTTATTTTCTACTACCCCTAGTATTTTAGCTCCTACCTTAACTAAAGAATCTTTTGCTTTTAATATAGCTGCCTTTTCAGTTGTTCCATAAGCTGCAACTATTAAAGTTCCATCTATAGAAGGTATTAAAACAAATGTATCAGAAACTACCAAAATAGGTGGTGTATCTATTAGTATTACTTCAAACGCTACTTTAAGATCTGCTAATAACTTTTTCATATTCTTGGATCCTAACATTTCTGAAGGGTTAGGCGGAATTGGCCCGCTAGGAATTATTTCAAGATTAGGTACATCTACTTTAAAAACGCTCTCCTCTATTGTACTTTCTTTAAGTAATAGTGTTGTTAATCCATGTGTATTAGAAGCACCAAACTTTTTATGGACTGTTGGTTTTCTAAGGTCACAATCTATAAGCAATGTCCTTTTACCTGCTTGAGCCATTGCAACCGCTAGGTTCGCTATTACAGTGCTTTTTCCTTCTCCTGGTCCGCAAGAAGTTACAGCAATAATACTTGACTCCTGATCAACTAGTGAAAACTGGATATTACTTCTTAAAGTTCTGTATGCTTCTGATACAGAAGACTTAGGATCGTTATATATTACTATGTCTTTTATCACGTTTTCCACCTCTTCCCTTTTTGCTCTTAGTTTCTATTGCTCTTCCCTTTTTACCCTTTACTTCAATTAATGGTATGTTTCCTATTACAGGTAGTTCTAATAATTTTTCCAACTCATCTGGATCTTTAACAGTATTATCCAAGTATTCAAGTAAGAATACTAACCCTACCGAAATAAAGATTCCTAAAATAAATGCTATCCCTATATTTAAAAATGGTTTAGGACTAATAGGTGATGAAGGTAAAACTGCATCATCAACTAATTGAACATTGTCCACATTTTTTATTTTTTTAGTAACAGTCTTTAGTGACTTAGCCACTTGATTAGCTATATCTTTAGCTTCATCTGAACTTTTTGACTTAACAGATATGGTTAAAAATTCAGTATCTGAACTAGGCGTAGCTGTAATCATATTATTAAGCTCTTCTGGAGTTTTATTTAATTTAAGCTCGTTTACTACATCTTCTGCCACCGCTCTAGACTTTGCATAAATGCTATAAGTTTTAACGAGTTTTTGATACATCAAGACATCATTATAATTCTGATTACCAGTATTTTTATCTGTATTTACTTGATTGTTACCAATATCTACAGATATGCTTGCCTGATAAGTAGGTTTTATAACAAAAAAACTTATCACCCCACTAACAAATACTGCTGCAAGAGTTATTAAAAATATCAGTAGTAATCTCTTTTTAATCAATTGTATATATTCTTGTAATTCCATCTTGCTCCTCCATTTTTTTGCATTCCATCAGTAATTATATCATTTTATATTTATGTTTATAACTTAAAATCATCCAAAATAATTGAAATAACTAATATTTTGTCCATTTTTCTCGTTATTTCACATGATTTCCATAGTTTTTCTAGGTCTAAGGAAATAAATGGTTCGTTAATTATTCGCTCTCTAAAACTCCATATTATTCCTTAAGAGTTAAAATAATTATAAATATTTTAAAACTATTGATACTATGTTATAAATTTAGAATATAATAATAATTTATATCACTACTTCAATGTTACAAAAAATTCACAATTCCTTCAAATGTAATTCTTGGTATATAGCCTAACATAGTCTCAATAAATCCTTAATACTTTAAATTTCAAGTTTTTCTTTAATTATTATGATTTATTTAAAAAAATATATCTTTACCTTTATTTTACATTTCGCTCATAACATGTTACCACATAAGTAAAATAAATCAAATACTATTTTCAAAAATTAAATAAATTTTTGAAAATAAAAAGCAAAGGTACCTCCCCTTTGCTTTCATAATAGCCATTAAAACTCCACTAGATTTTATGTTTATCTGGATTTCACGTCAAACTCTTTATTTTCTTTTTAAAAATCCAAATATTGACTTTGAACTCTTTTTTAGTTCATTTATCTCAGGAAGTTCAATATCTTCACCTAATAAAACCTTTTTTTCATTTTTATCTATCCATGTGCTTAAACTAGGATTTATTTCCTCTAACCTGTTTCTGCCACTTTTAATATTAGTTTTCCTTCTTGAATCATTATGTCCGTCGCTTCCTAGAATATGGATCATATTTCTTTTAGCTAATATTTCCGAAATGTCTCTAGGCTCTTTTCCGTACTGTCCCACAAGAGAACCTGCATTTACCTGAAGTAAATATCCTTCTTCTATCCAATCTTCTAGGATATCTATATTATTCATAAGTTTAAGATTTCTTTCTGGATGAGCTATTATAGGTTTAACACCAAGTATGGATAATTCATAAAGTACATCATTAGAATATCTTGGAATTTCCCGCATAGGGAATTCTATCAACATATATGGTCCATTATTGATTCCCCATATTTTCTTTTCTTTAAATAACTCGGGTAACTTCAAATCCATATATACCTCAAGTCCAGATACTATGTTAATCTCACTCTTAGCCCTTAACTCTTCAATCTTGCTAGAATATTCTTCAAGACTCACCTCATAATTTCCTAATATAAAATGAGGTGTAGCACATATATATTCAGTTCCTTCTTCTTTAGCATTCTCTATCATGCTAAGAGACATATCTATATCTTTAGAACCATCATCAATCCCATATATAATATGTGAATGAAAGTCTATCATATGTTCCTCCTCCTTATACGAAAGTTCAAATTCAGATGTTGATATAACTACTTGTAATTCAAATCATATTGCTATTATATCAAATTTATTAGCCATTTTGAATAACTTAACAACAATAACATAGCTATAAACTTTAATTATATGTACTATTAAATAGACTTTTTAAGAAGCTTGAAATATATTTAGTCTCATTTTTCTTACTTATAAGTTCCTCGTAAAGACTCCATATTTGATTTAAATGATCATCAATTGCACATTGATCCATCTTTTCAAATTCCTCTGAAGTCCTATTACAAATGTTTGCAGTTAAAATAACCTTATGTAAGTTTTGTTTTTCAAAAAACTCACATGTTTCTTTTAAATCAGTCCTAAAATCATAAGGAACTATAATTCCTATATCACCATAAGGATAAACCTCTTTGCACTTCTTCAAATTTAATAGAATGCTATTATACTCATTTTTATTTTCTTCACTCACATATCTTTTATAATTACTTTCAGGCCCATAGAACTTAACAAAAATCTTAGAATTGTGTATTAATAAAAACCTAACATTTTCTTCAGTAAGTAAATTTCCATTAGTTATTATATTAAAAGAGATTTCATTTTGGAATTTAAGATTACAATAATTCATAATTGTTTTTATTTCCTGAAATTTAAGTAATGGATCTCCCCCATAAAAAGTAATAATGTATTTATTAATAACTTTATTTTGATTAAATCTCTGCATTTTTAAGAAAAAAGTATCCAACGTTTTTAACGCCAATTTTTTGCTAATTGATTTTGAAGAATTACATTGCTGTTTACAATATTTGCACTTTTCTATACACTTGTTAGTTACATTTATCATAAGTTCTACCTTATTTCTACAAATAAATACTTTAAATCTATCATCTAAAAGAAAATCCTCTAATAAATATATTTTTTCATTATTATTAATATTAAAAATTAACTTATTAAGTGTATGTAAATTATCTATAACTGCCAAACATCCATTTGGTATTATATATTTTCCCTGTTCATTCTTACTTAGTTCACTATATTCACCCTCAAAATTGCCAAGATTGCCTTCTCTTGCACTTCTAATAATTTCAGACTTTTTTTTAAGCTCATCTTTTAACGTTCTAAACTTTTCTATAGTGAAAGATGAATCTAAACTAACCATATAATTATCCCTCCATAAAATCCCACTTGCCTAAAATTTTTGCATTTTGAGGAAATTTATAAGCTTTCATTATTTATTTCAACTAATTTATCGTCTTTTTTTTACTCTTCTTAACAATTTATTCAGGAATATCTCACATATCTTCATTTCTCTGTAATAATTTAACATATTTTTTCGTTTTAATATTGGGAGGGGTTATATGGAAGATTATTTATTAACATTAGTAAAGAAATCAAAATTAAATGATATGCATTCTATGGAAGAAATTATTAGCTTATTTACACCTTTAATAAAAAATAGAACAAAAAGCCTATATATTAAAAATCACGATGAGGATGATTTAATGCAAATTGGACGAATTAGCATAATAAAAGCAATTAATAAATACGACATTAGTAGAGGCTCCGCATTTATTTCTTATGTGAAAAATACTATTGATAAAAACTACTTTTATGAAATACGAAAAAATACTAAGTGTGTTTATGAAACGAGTATCCCCCTTGCTATAAAGCATAGTAAATTCTGCAATAGCTTATTTATGTCCGAAGAAAACATTGAAGCTAATTTCTTAGATAAAGAACTCCATTATAAGCTTTCAAAAACACTTGCTTCTCTATCTACTACAGAAAAAGAATTAATTGAGTATGTGTATTTTAAAAATACATGGGGAGGTCTTACTCTCTATTCAAAAGAAAAAGCATTACCTTATAGTGAAGTACTTACCTTAAGAAATAAAATACTGTCAAAATTGAAGAATGCATTAACTCTTTAATCTATTTCCACTTTATTGTAAGTTTTAATTCTATTAAACATTGTGTATAATTATTATGTCAATAAAATCAAATTATAGGGTTTTAAGTTCAACTAATAATTTACTCATGCTTGAAAATGTTCAGATACCGACATTTTCAAACACGAATAAATTAATTTTCCTATAATAAACCCTAAATAAAAAGAGGTGAAGAGAATTAATGTTTAAAAATCTAAAGAAAGTTTTTTCTTTAATACTAATAGCAGTTTTATCAATTCCTGTTATTAGTGTACAAGCTGCCCCAAAGCCAATTCCAATAATCGCTCCTCCAACTGCTACTCAAAGTCAGATGGAAACTTGGGCTAAAAATCACGGAGCAACTGATACTTTTATAGGCTTAGCTAAGTTATACTATACCTATGCACCTAGTCATGGAGGTATTGATCCAGTTGTCGCTTATGCTCAAGCAGCAAAAGAAACAGCCTTTGGTAATTTTGGTGGTGTTATAGATGCAAGCTTTAACAATCCATGTGGTTTGAAAATTACTAACGGTGGAGATGATACTGATCCTGCTGCCCATCAACGTTTTGCAAGTTGGACTGAAGGCGTAACTGCTCATTTAGATCATTTAGCTCTATATGCAGGAGCTGCAGGATATCCAAAAGCAGATGGACAAACTTCTGACCCTAGACACTTTCCTTTTCTATATGGCACTGCTGGAAATTCAGTTGCTAGCTTAGGCGCAAAATGGGCTCCAAGTTCAACTTATGGAGCTGAAGTCATTAATTACATTAACGAAATAAACAATAACTTCTATGCAGCAAAAATTCTTCCTAATCGCTTATCAGGTTTAGATAGATTTGCTACAGCTGTACAAATAAGTGCTTCAGGTTGGACTACTTCTGATAATGTAATTCTAGCTTATGGTCTTGATTTCCCTGATGCACTATCTGGAGTTTCCTTAGGATATATAAAAGATGCACCTATATTATTAACTGAAAGCAAATCAATTCCTCAATGTACATTAGCTGAGATTACAAGGCTACAAGCCAAAAATGTATTTATATTAGGAGGAAATGGCGTAGTAACTCCTCAGATAGAAAATACACTTAAAGCTAAAAATCTAAATGTGGTTCGTCTTCAAGGTACAGATAGATTCCAAACTGCAGTAGCTATAAGTAATGAAGTTATGAAAAGTAATACTACAAAAACTGCTGTTATTGCAACTGGTCTTGATTATCCTGACACTATATCCATAAGCCCATATGCAGCATTTAACAAGTATCCGATATTATATACTTTTACTAACGAATTAAATTCTGACACAAAGAATTTTCTAATAAAATACGGAATTAAAAATGTAATTATTCCTGGAGGTACGGGAGTAGTTTCAGCAAATGTTGAATCTCAAATAAAAGCACTTGGAATCGCAGTTTCTAGAGTGTTTGGTCAAGATAGATATCAAACTGCTGTAAATATAACTACTACTTTTAGTGAAAGTTTCAAGAGTGGAGTATTTATTACCATCGGAAGTGATTTCCCTGATGGCTTAACTGGTGGTGTACTGGCAGCTAAAAGGAATATGCCAATGCTTCTAGTGGAAAAAAATTCCATAGATAATAATACCTTAAGATATATTAAATCTAATGGAGACATTAATTTATATGTCTTAGGTGGAACCGGAGTAATTTCTGATAATTTAATTAACCAAATTAAAAATTAATATGTCTATTAAATAACATATATTTTATTTATGCTACCTCCAAAATATGCTATAATTATATATATATAACATTCATATTTTTGGAGGTGGTATTATGAAAAGATTATTAAACGTAGTATTAGTTTTAATTGTATCCACATTTGCTCTTTTTGCATGTACATCTAAAAATGCAGCATCTTCTCCTAAATCAACTACTCCTGACAGCACTATTGAGAACGTTTCACAGAAAGAAGATGTTAAACCAGCTACCTCGAATACAGAGACTAATACTCAAGCAAATAGTTCTACAGAAATCAAGACTATTTCAATGGAAACTTTTATTATTTATGATGTTAATGAAGACAATATGAAGCTAAAAGAAAATTATAAGTATACAATAAATAAAGATTTAGATATATATTCAAAAGTACAAACTATTTCTTCAGAGGTTATGCATAACTACTTTAATGGGCTTCAATATGCTGTTACATTTAAAGAAATTAATAATAAGATAATCGTTGTTATTAATCTTACAGATGATAAAATGCCTACTGATGAGAATAGTTGGTACCAAAAATTTCAAGGTTCTACTGGAGCAAATATTAATTTTAAAAGAATTTCAGAAAACATTCTCCAGAGACAATATACAGGCACATGGATAAACGGTGTAGAGATTTTATATAATGGAAAAACTCCTGAATTCGAACATGTTCCTGAAATGAGTAATACTATTAATAGATAAATGTGACTTAAAAGCAAATCATAATAGTATGTTCTAAAAATACTAAGAACCATATCAATCTTCATATAGATATTGATATGGTTCTTTCTTTTTATGATTATTATATAAATATAACTATTCACTATAGTCTAAAATAAACATAACCAGCCTTTTCAAAATCTTTTCTATTATAAAGTCCTTTTACATCTATTAAAACAGGATTTCCTTCTCCATAAAAATTCTTTATACTTTGAGCATCTAATTCTCTAAATTCACTGTGGCTAGTAGCAAATACTACTGCATCTACATTCTTTATGTCATTAAGCTCTAATGATGATATACCATATTCTTCTTTCAACTCATTTTTATCAGCTACTGGGTCAAATGGTAATACCTCTATTTCATACTCTTTTAATTCTTTAATAATATCAAATACCTTTGAATTTCTTGTGTCTGGACAATTTTCTTTAAATGTTAGTCCTAATATTGCAACCTTTGCACCCTTAACTTTTTTATCTCCTTTAATTAAGGATTTCACTACATTTTCAGCAACAAAGGCAGCCATTCCATCATTTATTTTTCTTCCAGCTGCAACAAGATTTGCTTCTACTCCAAATTCTTGAGCTCTATGCACTAAATAGAAAGGATCTACTCCTATACAATGACCTCCAACTAACCCTGGATTAAACTTAAGGAAGTTCCACTTTGTTCCTGCTGCATCTAATACTGCTCTTGTATCAATTCCCATCTTATTAAATACCATTGAAAGCTCATTTACAAATGCTATATTTACATCTCTTTGAGTATTTTCTATAAGTTTAGCTGCTTCTGCAACTTTTATACTTTCAGCTCTATATACTCCAGCTTCTATTATAAGTTCATAAGTCTTTGCAACTACTTCTAATGTTTCTTCGTCCATTCCAGAAACTATTTTAGTTATCTTTTCTAATGTGTGAACTCTATCTCCTGGATTAATTCTCTCTGGTGAATAGCCAATTTTAAAATCTATTCCACACTTTAATCCTGATTCTTCTTCTAATAGAGGAATACATACTTCTTCAGTAACTCCTGGATAAACTGTAGATTCAAAAACTACTATTGAACCTTTTGATAAATTTCTTCCTACTGTTCTTGATGCACCAATTACTGGTCTTAAATCTGGTGTGTTATCTTTATTTGTTGGTGTTGGTACAGCTACAACAAAAAATTTAGCTTTTTTAAGTTCTTCTTCATCATAAGTAAACTTACAGTTACTAGCTTTTAATTCTTCATTTCCAACTTCATTAGTTACATCGATACCATTATTGTAAAGATCTACTTTTGCCTTATTTACATCAAATCCTATAACATCAATTTTCTTTGCAAATGCTACTGCAAGCGGCATTCCTACATATCCTAATCCTACAACTGCTACTTTTTCTTCTCTTTCAATAATCTTTTGGAATAAATCCATCTTATTATCCCCCTATATGTTAAGCTTTAATTATTTCAGGTTGTTAATAGTTTAAACTATCTTTACAAAACCTACGTTATTATGTCTCTATTTCAAGTCATCCTTATTATTATAGTTTATATGTTATATAAATATCAATACTTAGCATAAAAATAGATTAAAATATTGCTAACCCCTTATTATCAGTGGTTTTAACAACATTTTAATCTATTAAATTAAAACTATTTACTTAAAATCCATTTGGGTGCTTTGAGTGCCACTGCCAAGCTGTTTCTATTATATTTTCTAAGGTGTTAAATCTTGGCTTCCATCCTAGTTCTTTTATTGCTCTATCTGATGAGGCAATTAATATTGCTGGATCCCCTGCTCTTCTTTCTGCAATCTCTGCAGGAATTTCATGTTTAGTAACCTTCCTAGCAACATTAATAACCTCTTTTACAGTAAAGCCTGTACCATTTCCTAAATTATAAATCCTGCTTTCTCCACCATTTTCGAGTCTTTTAAGTGCTAATAAGTGAGCTGAAGCAAGATCAGACACATGAATATAATCTCTTATACAACTTCCGTCAGAGGTATTATAATCATCCCCAAATATCATTATTTTTTCTCTCTTGCCCAATGCTACTTGTAATATTAATGGAATCAAGTGAGTTTCTGTCTTATGATCTTCTCCAATATTTCCATCTATATGAGCTCCAGCTGCATTAAAATATCTTAAAACAGTATATTTAATTCCATAAGCAGAATCACACCATTTAAGAATTTTTTCAACCATAAGCTTTGATTCTCCATATGCATTTGTTGGGAAAGTCTTGTCCTCTTCTAAAATTGGTATATTTTCAGGTTCACCATAAGTTGCTGCAGTTGATGAAAATACAATATGTTTAACATTATACTCATTCATAACTTCAAGTAGGTTTATAGTACCATAAACATTATTGTTAAAATACTTTAGTGGATCTATCATACTTTCTCCTACTAGAGAAAATGCTGCAAAATCTATAACTGCATCTATACTATTTTCCTTAAATACCTTACTTAAAAATTCCTTGTTTCTTAAATCACCTATATATAATTTCAAATTGTCTATAGCTTCCTTATGCCCAGTCTCTAAACTATCTACAACTATTACATCTTTCTCTTCTTCTAATAAATGAGCTACCATATGACTACCAATGTAGCCTGCCCCTCCACAAACTAGAATTGCCATTATAACCTCTCCTTTATTTACTTCTTTACATATATTATAGCAAAACAAGTTTTATAAGAAAATGATTCGCTCATAATAACATACTTTTTACATAATTCTCTTACTTTTTCACATATTTTATTCATAAACATAAATTTTTTATTATTATAACATTATATTAATTGGTATATTTCTATCAATTATGTGCTTATTTAAATAATTTATTCATCAGAAGTAATATGTACATTATAGCACCTTTTATGATTATTTTTTCATATTTATCTTGAATAGTTAATTATTCAAAGCTTCCTTCAATATATCGATGTTTTTTTTCATTCTCTCTTCTATTCCATTTCTGTTAGATATAATATCTTCTTTAATGACATTGCTCTTATTAATTATCTCTTCCAAATTCATTAGCAACTTATCCACATCTAGGTCAAAGTTTCCCAAGTTACTTTGTTTTTCATCTGTTATGTAAATACATTTATCTTCCATTCCATAGTTTTTCATTGCTTCTAATGACTTATGATGATAAACAATACCTATCGTTGGAATTGCATAAGATAGTGATAATATCAGTGAATGACATCTCATTCCAATAAATATTTCACACTCTGCTATACACTTCTTTGTATATTCAATATTATTTAAGCAATTTTTATCGATTTCCATTTTTAAAAGTGGATTTGATTTTAAAATATTTTCAATAAAAGATGCGTCACTTTTCATCATTGGAATAAATCTTAATTTATAATCTGGATATTTTTTATTAATATTAAATATTAAACTAATAAATTTATCAATCAAAATTTTATGTCTTTTTTTTGAATTGCTCCAATACTCTTCACTATTGAATAGTTCAACTAAATTTATTCCTATAACTTTTTCTTTTTTTAAACTATTTTGTTTTTCTGTCATAACATTAAAAACTGGATCTATACCTAAAATAACTTTGGCTTTATTTACTCCACAGCTTATTAACTCTTCTTCAGATATCTTATCTCTTACAAGTACATAATCTACAAATTTATTAATAATAAATGCAACCTTTCTTTTTCCACCTTTAGTATTAAACGGGCCTGCTCCAATTCCATAGAGAATTGTCTTTCTATTATACATTTTTGCTAAAATCATTTGTTTTAGCCACCCAAATGGTACTTCATTTTGCCAATCAGAAAGGAAGCCACCTCCACCCATCATGAATAAATCGCATTTTCTAATATTCTTAATTGTTTCAAATAAATTTCCCTTAATAAAAGATTTTATTGTTGACAAGTTATGTATAGGAATTTGATTTACTGCTGTTAAATTATGAACATCATTCGTATGCTTTATATTAAATGACATTACAACAATATTGGAGTGTTTATCTATACTCTTAACATTTCTTACTATCTCCTGTAATATTACTTCATCTCCACAATTTTCATTTCCGTACCATCCAGAAATCACAATATTCTTCATTTTATCTTCTCCTTTGTATGACTTGAGGTCAATCTATCAAAATTTAATTTATTACATAACATCTAATCTACTTACTTATAAAATAGTATTTCTATTATTTTCTGAAGCTTGCATCTTCATATCATTTATCTACAAAAATAATTATATATTCCTAATGTGAATTTTATATGAATAAGTATGATTATACATAAAGTTTCCTGCTTTTAAATAAAAATATAACATTGAGCAAAATATGTATATTGGCCATATATCAAAATTGTATATACTATATAATTGATTCTTATACCAATTTCTATATTAACATTTTATTAATATATTGGGAAGAAATAAGAAAAGCATTTTTCATATATTATCCTTTGTATATAGATAATTAAAGATACGCTTGAAATCAAAATATATTCGCTGACATATATATTTACAAATTACTCAAAAAAAACTTGTCTAATTTTACATTTCCTATTAATATTGCATTCTCTTTATTTGTATAAAAAAGATCATGCATCTAAGAAATATAGCCAATAACAAGTTTTATTACTTAATATTTAATTATAGAATAAATTGACAACCAATCAAGTACCTACCAATTCATACTTTTCTAATATAATGTAGTGAGATATTAATTGATATTTAAAGAAAAGTACACTAATATTTCTAAAAACTTATAAACTCCCCGCTTACTCTTTTGTTTTCTATTCCTTCTTACTCATGCTTAATTTTTTAAATTCAAAAATACTATAATCATTTCTTTTCAAAATAATGATTTTAATTGAAATTACCATTACCGTCTGTAAAAGTAATGAAAATATTACTCCAATCAACTCATAATTTTTAACACCAAAAAATAATAGGATAAGATACGTAGAATTTACAAATAAAAGTATTGGTAAATTATATTTTATATATCCCAATGCCATAAAAATCGAATGTATTCCAAT
Source organism: Clostridium sp. 'White wine YQ' (assembly GCF_028728205.1). Lineage (NCBI taxonomy): Bacteria > Bacillati > Bacillota > Clostridia > Eubacteriales > Clostridiaceae > Clostridium > Clostridium sp. 'White wine YQ'. The sequence goes on along the minus strand of NZ_JAQYUU010000001.1, from coordinate 133,754 downwards.
TGCTGAATATGCTATTACAATTACTAACAGATAGGCAATCAATTGATTGATATATAGATTGTAGTCTGAAATAAACAAACGTAACCATAACTTATATGTTAAACCAGTAGCTGCTAATACCACTATGCCACCCAATAGTAATAACTTCATCAATTTTCTGTTTAATTTAAATGCATTTTCATATTCTCTCTTAGCAATCATTTTAGACATTTCTGGATAAACTATTTGACTTAGTGGAACTCCTACTTTTTCTATAATAGTACCAATCTTTTGAAAAATTTTATAAATAGAAATTTCATTGAATCCAAGATATTTATTTATTACAAAAGTAGTTAAATATTTAACTGGAATATCCAATGTAGAAACTATATTGCTATAAAAACTAAAGACTAAAAATTCTTTTTCAAACTTAAAATTATATTTATAAAAATCATTTAATTGCTGTTCTTTTAATACCCTATATGCAAAGATTAATTGAAGAATATTTCTGATTATCTCCAAAGTTATTTCAACCATTAAGAAATAGATAAAATTAAATTTCAAGAAGAATCCAACAAAATAGAAAAACAATTTAAATAATGCTGTTATAATTGCTGTATATGTTGTTAAATTAAACTTGTTAAAAATTCTTAATATACCTACTGAAGTCCCATTAATATTAAATATAACTGTAACCATATATATATTTAGATATAGAATGACTGTACTATCCCATCCCATAATTTTAGAAATTGGGTAAATACAAGCATATCCTACCAAGGTTGCTATAATGGCAGTACTTATATCTAGGGTAAGTGCTTGTTTTATTACTTTCTTGCATTTCACACTATCATTTTCCTGTATATATATAGGCAAAAATTTTATTAAGGCATTAAATGACTGAAAATTGAAGATATCACTAAACATTACACAATAAGTTTGTATCATTACAATAATACCATTTCCTTCAAGTCCCACGGTCCATAATGCCAAACTTAAATTTACTATTCCTATAAGCGATACTAACGTATCACCTGTTAACATTATGATTAGATTATTTAGTATTCTATTATGTAGAATTTTATTCTTTATCTCTTTTAAGTTCAATTTTTTCATATTTCTATTCCACACTTCTATATATTTTATTCTTTTTAATTACGTTCAAGTTGGTTTTCCCTTTAATATAACCAGCTATTTGAATTAGTTCTGTAAAAATATACAGAAATAATAGTTTTAACTTATTTTTTTTGCTTAATGCTATTCTATATTTATAAACTACTAATAATAATAAAAAAATACCAATCTCAACATATAAAAGTGACCCTAATATACCAAGTAATACAATAAAATAAAATACTATTTTTTTCAAATAATCGTATTCAGAATTACTCGCTTCAGCATCTCCAATACTATATAAATATATTTGTTTTATATATTGCTTTAAATTTTTTCTAGGTTCCCAAAAAACAATAGCATCCTTTTGAAAAAAGAACTTGTTATTTTTTTCTTTTAATCTGATATCAAAAAGAGTATCTTCACCAGCAAAACTTAAATGTTCAGGATATCCCCCAACTGATTTCCAAGCTGATTTTCTAAATGCAATTGATCTAGATGAAGGTAAAAATGTTTCTTCATTTACAAATTCTACTTTTGTAAATAAGATATTTGAAGTTAATTCTTGAAACTTGTTATATATTTTGGGCTCGTACCAACCTGATACTACATCAATCTCTTTTGATTGAAATGGCTCTGCTATTTTCTCAAGCCAAATCTTATCAATATCACACCCTGCGTCTGTTACAGCGATTATATCACATTTACAAGCATTGATTGCTATATTTCTTCCTTGCGCAATATTACATCCTTTTTCTACTAGAATCTTTACGAAATTATATTTTTTAGAATAACTTTCTAACTTTTCTAGAGTGCCATCTTTTGATCCAGCATCTACGATAATTATTTCTCTAGGTAGTACTGACATATTTAATACACTATAAAAGAAAGAATCAATACCTTTTTCTTCATTATAAACTGTACTAATTAATGATACATCTATAATTTTTTTTACACTTATAATTTCGTCCATAAATTCATATACTCCTTAGCCATATTAGTCCAACTCATATCTTTTACCCATTTATATGAGTTTTGTATCAACTCGTCTTTTTTATTTTTATTTATTATAATCTCGTTTAATTGATTTGCTAAAGCTTCCGAATTATCTGCAATTATAATTTTTTTATTATACTCTGGAATCATTTTTAGATAATCTTCTTTTAATTCGTTATCATAATTACATATTACTATCTTTTTCATAGACATTGCTTCAAGAATACTTAAATATCCTGATGTAAATACATAGTCCGAGTTAATAATATATTTTTCAACGTCACTTACAAACCCATGAAAATGTGTTGGTATTTCATATTCATCACACATTTTCTTTATACTATCAGATAATGTTCCTGTTCCACATACATCCAAACTAAAATCTGCACCAAATTCTTTTTTCAAATTTTTTAGTGCTTCAATATACATTATTATTCCAGTATCGCTTTCAAGCCTTCCTAAATACAAGATACTAGTTTCTGATTTGTTTACTTTATTTTCTTCCTCACGTGATAAATCACTAATATCTGTAGCTCCGTATATAACTTTATCTGCTTTAGTATCATACCATTTTGTTATAAAATCTCCAACACATATATTCCCCGAAGTTAACTTTTCTACCTTTTTACGTATTTTAACAACTTTTCTTTCTGGAGGAAAAATCCCCTCCCATCCATGAAATGTTATAAACACCTTTTTAAATGGTAAGATAAATCTAAATGGAAGAAACCAGTACCAAAATGTTGAATAATCATGGCAATGAATTACATCCGCCTTTATTATCTTAGAAATATTTCTTAATATTCCTAAAAATATTTTTATTCTTGAAAATTTCCCATCACATTTTAACCTAATAATTTTTATTCCTTTATAGACTTCAAATTCCTTATAAGAATCTCTTCGAGTAAATATTGTAACTTCATGTTCCATTTTTATTAATTCTTCGGATAACTTTTCAACATGCTTTTCTACACCACCAATATGTGGATAGAATCTATCTGTAAACATAATTATTCTCATTTTTAACCTCTTGAACAAAATTCATATGCTTCTAGTGTTTGTTTTGCAGCAATATTCCAAGTATAATTATTTAAAATAAGTTCTCTCAATTTCTTATTTTTGTCATTTTCCCACGCTTCCCTAATACTTGACTTGATGCTCTTATAATCAAGAGGATTGCAATAATAAGCATAGTTTTCAAAATACTCTTCAGTACTTCCTACAATTGTTGAAACAATATTGCACCCCAATGCTCCTGCTTCTAAACTTGCTAATCCAGGAGTCTCCCTAAAACTAGGCAATATATGTAACTTTGCATTACTATTTACACTAATTATTTCTTCAGTACTTCTTTTACCTAAAAAAAGAACCTTATGCCCTTCTGCCTCTTTTTTACACTCATAAAAATATTCATCATTACTCCATTTACCAATTATAATTAATGGAATATTCAACTCTTTGCAAGCTCTTATTGTCAACAAGGTATTCTTTCCTATTTCTACTCTTCCAACCTGTGTTGCATAATTAAAAGGAATATATCCTTGTTTTTCTATTTCTTCTAACTGCTTTACACTTCCAACATCCTTATATTTTTCTGAAATTCCGTTATATACAACTTTACATTTGTAACTATAATCCTTATCAAATGATTCTTTTAAGCAATCAATTTCCATATTTGAATTAGGTAGTATTTGATCTGCTATATCTAGTATTTTTATCCTTTTCTTATTTCGTTTCTTCTGATTTAATTTTTTTAAAAAAATCAACATTTTTTTACCAAGTATTTTTTTTACTATCCTTGCTTTCTTGGTATAAAAATTATCTGGTAGGTCATTCATTAATTGCTCATAATTCCACCATATTGGAGAAACAACTATCTTTTTTCCTAATGATTTTGCTTTAATCACTTCATCATAAGTAAATTCCTCCGTCTGTATATTAAAAAAATGAATTATATCATATTTACTGTACGTTTCAATAGTTTGAACGCCTAATACAGTTTCAACATCAATACCCATTTCCTTTAAAGCCTTTTGTGTCTCTAGCATTTGCATAGTATCTCCGCCGAAATTCTCCAACGCATCTACTCTATTTACAATTAATACCTTCATATAGTTACCTCTTATATTCTTTTTAATTTCTTAAATTTCTTATTTAGATACTCATTTTTCTTAATTATTTTAATAAATTTACTAAAATAGAAAAAGGCTAATGGATATACTAACTGAAATAACATACCAGAATAGGATAACATATTTGAAAATGTATTTAAAGCAATTATATTACATAAAGATGCTATACCAACAACATAATAAGTCTTATTCTCTTTAATTAATTTCAAATATATGAATATAAATATAGCCATATACAAATAAATTAGTATTATCCCTACCCATCCTAGGTAATAGTAAGCTCCCATAAAAACTGTCCCCACTACAAGATTAGGCTTTATTAATTTCACCTTCTTACTACTGTCTTTCACATATGTCGAAGATATCCTTTTTGATATAAAATCAGGAATAATCTCTACTGTTATAAATTTTTTAAAATTAACGTTATTTATATTTGGATTATATTCATCAATATTCTTTTGTAAATTTGCTAATGGAGAAGAAATGTATAAATATGCCCAAAAAAATGGCTTCGGTATGATAGAATTCCTGAATCCATTAGATGCTTCACCAATAGATAAAATATAATCACTACTAAATTTATTTTCAACACTGCTAATTTGCTTATTATTTCTGTAATTTCCAAACAATCCAAAAATAAAGAATACTACTAAAATACTTGAACTTATTCCTAATATAACTTTCTTATTTATAAGCTTTTTTGAAACAATATATTGTAGTCCAACAAAAAAGCATCCAATAAATATATTCAAAAGCATACCGCGTGATATTAATAGAAAGGATGGAATCAATGTTACAATAAATCCCCCAATTAATATCTTTTTTCTAGTGCATATAAACAAATAAAATAGAAAAATAGAATAAAATATGGTAAAGGTATATAAGATTACATGAATAGTTGGTATTCCTTTATAATCTGCATAAATGATGCTTGAATTTGTTAATGGCATTCCTTTTGTATAAATAAACTCGAGTAAAAATCCAATTATTATAAAATAAACCCCATACATATATTTCTTTTTATAACTTATCAAATTAAACTCTGTACCATTAATTTTATAATAATATCTTCCCAAAAAACCGGATGAAAGAAATGTCACTATTAAAAATACTATCAAACTCAAACTCAAGTTTGGATACAAGTTAGACCAACCTAATAAATAGGTCAATAAAACACCTACAAAGCTAACTAGATATACAAAAAATGGATTAATCATATACTCTCCTTTTCACTCTATTCATACTTTCCAAATTTCTTTTTTCTAAAGTCACAAATACCTAAGATTATCATTCTAATTTTACTCAACTTATGTTTTTCAAAAAGAACAATCTTAAATAATTCTCTCCAAAACTTTATTTTATCCGCCTTTACCCATTCAGGATAAATATGCTTATACTCTTTCCAAGTCCACATCCTATTTCTAGTCATGTAATATCTTCTTATTGGAGAATGATTACTACTAGTTAATTTGTACTTTCCAATTATATTTTCAGACTTATTCCCTAAGTTATGTAACATTAATGCATTTTCTATTTTTAAAACTTTATATCCTTCTCTGTTGATTCTTAAGCAAAACTCATGATCTACATAGTCAATAAAAAAGTCTTCTCTTAAATATCCAATTTCTTTTAATAGGTTTATCTTCACTAAATTTCCTGATGTTATTTCTGTTAAAACTGTTGAATATCCTTCTTCAGAGCTATTCAAGTTATCTTTATCATAAAACTTTTCTTCATAATACTTGGGAGCAAGTATAGCAACCTTGTCTCTTACATCATCCGATATCATTTCATATGTCTTCAGCATATTTTCTATCATATCATCAAAAATTTTACTATCCTGATCCAACGTTAAAACCCATTCGAAGCCATTCTCTTCTGCATATTTAAAGGCAGTATTTATTGCATATGCAATACCCATATTTCTAGTTAAAAATTTAATTCTCACACCTTCTAGAGACTCAAGTGCTTCTAAGCTTTTTTTTGTCCTAATATCTGAGCCATTATCAACTATAAGTAATTCGTCAACTATGTTTTTTAACCTAATTACATTTTTACTGATTTCACTTTCTACATTATAAGTTACAATTACTGCAAGAATCTTCCCCACGTTTTCCTCCACTATTTTTCGAAAAGTCCATTAATTGTATTTTCATTTATCTTTCTAATATCTAATAAATGTTGTTTCTTTAATAAAAATTTTTCATTCTTAAGTCTAATCAATTCCTTCAGATATTTTAAGTTTCCTGGCTCAAATATAAGAAAGTAAAGAATATATTGTAGGAATCTAAATCCAATTCTTATTAAATCCTTTTTCACAGTATTTAAGCAATCATTTTTGTAAATCATAAGATATTGATTTCTAAACGAAATTCCTTTCAGGTAGTTAGACTGATTCCTTCTATTTGATATCTTTTTAATTATTCCTGTAGCTCCATTCATTCCTCTCCCATGATAAGCTATTGCCCATGGAATATAATGAGATTCAATTCCTATCCAGTTTAATCTCCAACATAAATCAATATCCTCTTTATACGCAAAAAAATCTTCATCAAAATATTCATTTTGAAATTTTATTAATTCAAGTGCTTCTCTCCTATACACTGGAGCAGCACCACAAACGGCAAAAACTCTTTTTGCATTTTCATACTGTCCTTTATCTTCCATGTTTTGTCCGATATCATATGCTGCTCTATTTTTTTTGACTGAAATTCCAACACTATCAATTATATTTTTTTTTGTATTTGTCTTAAAATCATATTTTAATAGTTTTCCTGAAATTGCTCCAGCTTTTGAGTTTCGATTTAAGTAATTAACGCAATTTAAAAAATAATCTTTTTCAAATACTACATCAGGATTTACAATTGCTATATACTCACCATTTGTGGAGTTTATTCCTACATTTGCTCCTCCTGCATAACCATTATTAATATTTTCAACAATTTGGACTTCTGATTTAAAATTACTCTTTACAAATTCTATAGACCCATCTTCTGAAGAATTATCCACCATAATAATTTCTTTATTTAAATATGTTTGATTTATTAAAGATGTAATACACTTCTCAAGGCACTCTTTTCCATTCCAATTAACTATAATTATTGAGATCTTTTCCATATACATTCACATTCCTAAGCTTTTAATGTTTTGAGAAATAAAATGACTATTTATACTGTTGAATATAATATTTTTCATACTCTCCCGAAGTAACATTCTCCATCCATTGTTTATTATCTAAATACCACTTAATTGTTTTAACTATCCCTACTTCAAAAGTAGTCTCTGGATACCATCCTAAATCTTTTTTTATCTTAGTAGGATCTATTCCATATCTTCTATCATGTCCTTTTCTGTCTTCAACATGCTTTATTAAATCTTCTGTAATTTCTTTATCTACATTTTCATGTAAGTATGCTATTACTGTTTTAACTATTTGTATGTTAGTTCTTTCGTTATGTCCGCCTACATTGTAAACTTCTCCCACTTTACCATCTCTCACAACCATATCAATTGCTTTACAATGATCTTCTACATATAGCCAATCCCTTATGTTAAGTCCATCCCCATATACTGGTAAGTCCTTATGATTTAGACAATTATTAATTAATAATGGTATTAACTTTTCTGGGAAGTGATATGGACCATAATTATTAGAACATCTTGTTAATGTTACTGGCATATTATAAGTATCAAAATATGCCTTCACCATAAAGTCAGCTCCAGCCTTACTTGATGAATATGGACTATGAGGATCTAATGGTGTATTTTCCATAAAGAATCCTGTTTCGCCTAAGGAACCATATACTTCATCTGTTGATACTTGATGATACCTAACTCCTGGTCTCCATCCATCTTCAATTTCCCATGCATTTTTTGCACAATTTAACAAGTTAACTGTTCCTAATACATTAGTTTGTGCAAATATTTCAGGTTCTTTTATGCTTCTATCCACATGAGATTCTGCTGCAAAATTAACTACGTAATCAATATCATATTTTTCAAATAAGGATGTAACTAAATCCTTATCACATATATCACCTTGAACAAACACATGATTATCATTACCTTCGAGAGATTTTAAGTTTTCTAAGTTTCCTGCATAAGTTAATTTATCTAGGTTTATAATCTTAACATCATTATATTTATTTAACATATATAAAACAAAATTTGAGCCTATAAATCCTGCTCCACCAGTAACTAAATAAGTTTTCATAAATTACTCTCCTTTATATTCAAATGGTAAATCTAATTCTTTTAAAGTTTTTTGAACTTTATCCTTATCAGATAGTAGAATTTCTTCTATTCCATCTAAAGGCCATTCTATACCAACTTCTGGATCATTCCATAATAACCCTGAATCATACTCTGGTGCATAGAAATCTGTACACTTATAGTTAAATACAGCCTCATCAGACATAACTAAAAATCCATGAGCAAAACCTTCCGGTACATAGAACTGTCTTTTATTTTCTGCTGTTAAAAGAACGCCTTCCCATTGCCCGAATGTTGGAGATCCTTTCCTTAAGTCTACTGCTACATCATAGACTTCACCTTGGGTAGCCCTTACTAGTTTACCTTGGGTATGTTTAGTTTGAAAATGCATTCCTCTTAGAACACCCTTTTTAGACTTCGATTCGTTATCCTGAACAAATTCCATTGTAAGACCTGCTTCAAAAAAAGCATTTTTATTGTAAGTTTCCATAAAGTATCCTCTATTATCACCAAAAACCTTAGGTTCAATAATATATAAATCTTTAATTTTTGTTTCTATAAATTTAAAATTCCCCATTTTAACACTCCTAATTATTTAGTTGCTGCTACTTCTCTTTTGGATAAGTTTTCATTCTCACATTCTTCAGCTATATCCTGTAAATACTGTCCATAACCTGTTTTAAGCAAAGGTTTGGATAATTCTAAAAGTTCCTCTTTACTTATCCATCCTTTTCTATATGCTATTTCTTCAAGACATGCTATATAAGTTCCTTGAGTATTTTGTACAGCCTCAACAAAATTTGATGCTTGAAGCATAGATGCATGGGTTCCCGTATCTAACCATGCCATCCCTCTTCCTAGCAATTCTACTTTAAGAGTTTCTTCTTCTAGATATAATCTATTTAAATCTGTTATTTCCAATTCACCTCTTGGTGAAGGTTTAAGATTTTTAGCCTTTTCAACTACAGAATTATCATAGAAATACAATCCTGGTATCGCATATTTAGACTTTGGATGCTCAGGTTTCTCTTCTAATGATATAACATTTCCTTCTGAATCAAATTCCACTACACCAAAAGCTTTAGGATTTTGAACATAGTATCCAAAAACTACTGCTCCTTTTTCTAAATTAGAAGCATTATATAAATTTTTACTAAAGTTTTGACCATAGAATATATTATCTCCTAAAATCATAGCTACACTATCATCACCAATAAATTTTTCACCTATTACAAATGCTTCAGCTAATCCATTAGGAGCTACCTGAACAGCATACTCTAGTTTTAATCCTAGATCAGAACCAGTACCAAATAGTTCTTTAAAGTTAGGCAAATCTCTTTCAGTTGATATTATTAATATTTCTCTAATTCCAGCTAGCATTAAAACTGACATAGGATAATAAATCATAGGCTTATCATAAATTGGTACCATTTGCTTAGACATTGCTTTTGTTACAGGGTATAATCTTGTACCAGATCCCCCTGCTAGTATAATTCCCTTCATAATAGACTCCTTACTAAAATATCATTTTAAATTAAGTTGTTAAAATTTTTCCTACAAAAGTTCCTTAGCTTTTTTAATTTCTTGCTCAGAATGCTTTGAAGAAATCATTATGTAATCATCTGTCTCGACAACAATTAAATCATTTACGTTGTTTAACAATATTTTTTTATTCGTTAAAACAATATTATTATTAGATTTAAAAGAAACACCATCTGCATTAAATACATTTCCATTTTCGTCTTTACTTGAGTATCTTTCTATACTAGTCCAGTTTCCTACATCATCCCAACCAAAATCACTAGTAATAACATAAATATCTTCTGCTTTTTCCATTATTCCAAAGTCTACTGAAGTATTTTCAGTTAATCTATAATTAGCATCTACAATTGACTGTATCTCATTTTCTGGACAGTTTAAAATTTCTTTTAAAGCACTGAATGTACTCATTAAATGCTTTTCTGTTAGATTAAGTATTGTATTAATCTTCCAAATAAACATTCCACCATTCCAAAAATAAGAACCTTGCTTTAAATACTCTAATGCTTTTTCAATATTGGGCTTTTCAACAAACCTATTAGCTTTATAAATATTTTTATTTTCAATTTTATTGTCATCTTGAATTTTTATATATCCATATCCAGTTTCAGGTCTAGTTGGCCTTATGCCTAAAGTAACTATTGCATTCGTATAATCTTGAACAAATTCATATCCCAAACTTACACAATTTAGAAATGCCCCTTCATCTCTTACTAAATGATCAGACGGCAGTACTATCATTGTTGAATTTTTATAATATCTATTTATTATCATTGCAGATAATGCAATACATGGTGCTGTATTTCTACCCTCTGGTTCAATAATTATATTTCTATCTGGCAATTCTGGTAATTGTTCTTTTACTAGTCCAACATAATTTTCTCCTGTACATACAAAAATTCTTTCTAATGGAATCAAATTTTTTATTCTATCCACAGTCATTTGTAGCATACTCTTATCACTCAAAAGAGTTAAAAATTGTTTAGGTTTCTCTTCAGTTGATAATGGCCAAAATCTAGTTCCTTTTCCTCCTGCCATAATTAGTCCACACAACATATTAAACACCTCTCCATATGTAAGCAAATAATATTTATTAGTTATTTTCCCAATAATATTTATTGGATGAATATTTTTTTATTTTGTTCCTTGACAATTTATCATATTTCTTTCCATAACTATTTCCTAAAAACCTAGCAGCAAAATTTGGGATTACGTTAAAAAAGGCTTTTAAATTCCCCTCCACTAATGATTTAACAAGTACCAATCTTAACAACTTAAAAGCACTTTCATTTGCTCTATATTTTGCAAGATAGCTATTTTGTTTCAGAAATACGCCTTGATCAAAATATCTTTTAAACAATTCACTAAACTTGTAGTCATGAGAATGAATTACTTGCGCATCAGCACAATATTTAATTCTATAACCACTATTTATTAATTTATGTGCAAAATACATATCTTCATTTGTTAATAAGTTTTTAGCGTCATAACCGTTTAACTCTTTAAAAATTTTATTATCAACTGCAGATGCCGCATCTGAAAAGAAAAATGTCATTATTCCTAATCTTTCTATATCATCCTTTGAGACTATTCTGCTATCTTCTGGATAATTATTAATTCTTGTATATCTCTCTATAGATTTATTTTCACATATTTGTCTGGAAAAACTTGCCTCACATTCTTTTCTGATAATTGGAGATGTAAGTTTCTCAAGCCAACTACTATCCCTGATTATAATATCCTGAGTAATAAACACAATGACATCCCCATTAGATTCAAAAGCTTCTTTTTCTCTTGTTAAACTATGCGAAAATTCTTCCGGCTTAATAGCTTTGTAATGGGCATTTATTCTCTTTAATATATTCTCTGTATTGTCCTTTTCTACTTTAGTTAATACATATTTAATATTTAAATCAAAACTTCCCGACTGCATTAGCAGACTCTTATGTAAATCTTCAATATATTTCTCTGCTTTATACAACGGACATATTAAATCTATCTTATATCTTGCCATTTCTAAACTGCCCCTTCTTTTTTTATGACAGAAATAACTGTTTTAAATAAAATTTTTATATCTAACCAAGTTGATCTATTATCGATGTAATACATATCCATTTGAACTCTTTCCTCATAGGTAGTATCACTTCTCCCATTAGCCTGCCAATATCCTGTTAAACCTGGCTTTACTGAAAATAGTTTTTCAGCATATTTACCATACTTTTCTACTTCCTTCTGAACTATTGGTCTAGGTCCAATTACACTCATGTCCCCTTTTATAATATTTATAAGCTGTGGAAGTTCATCTAGGCTTGTCTTTCTTAAAAAATCACCAACCTTAGTTATTCTAGGGTCATCATCTAACTTAAAGTTTTTCTGAAATTCTTCCTTTTGTTCTGGCGTAAAATTTTTAAAAACTTCATCTGCATTTTGCACCATACTCCTAAACTTATAAACACTTATCGTTTTTCCCTTATATCCAATTCTTTTATGTCCAAAAAATACAGGACCTTTTGAATCCATTTTAACTATTATAATGAGTATCAAGAAAATTGGTGAAAATACAATTAGTCCAATTATTGAACTAACAAAATCGAAAATTCTTTTAACAAATTCATATATTCTTAATTTAAGGTTTAAATCAGTTCTTCCTACTTCTGTTTCTTCATTATCTAGTATTTCACTATTAACATTCTCCATCATGTACCTCCCAAACAATATCTAACTCTTCTATACCTAATTAAAGAGATTTTAACACAATTGCCAATTAAATTTCATAGCTTAACCTAATTCACATAAGAATAACATAGTCAACAGAATCTACTTGTTTATTTTACTTATAAAAACTTTTAAAGCATCTTCCCATTTTCTCATTTCGTCTCCAACTGTAACTCTTAGCATCATATTATCTAGTGATGAAAAACTAGGTCTTTTTGCAGCTCTTACATATTCCTCTGATGTAACTGGTTGTACAACACATTCTATTTCCGAGAACTCTATAATTTTACTTGCAAAATCATACCATGAACATTCTCCTGTACCAGTACAATGGTAAGTTCCGTATTCCTCTGTTACTGCAATCTTAAGTAAATGATGTGCTAAATCCTCTGCATTAGTTGGATTTCCTCTTTGGTCATTAACAACAGTAAGCTTACCCTTTTCTTTTCCCACTTTCATAATTGTATAAACAAAGTTATTTCCTTCATATCCATACAACCATGCAGTTCTTACAATAAAATACTTATCTGCAAACTCTCTTACAAAGTTTTCTCCTGCAAGTTTTGTTTTTCCATAAACACTTACTGGATTTGGCATATCATATTCCTTAAAAGGGCTTGTACCTTCTCCATTAAAAACATAATCTGTAGATACATGAACCAGCTTAGCTCCGAATTTATTTGAAGCTATTGCAAGATTTCTAGGCCCAAGTGCATTTATTTTAAATGCTAAATCCTCTTTGCTTTCACATGCATCAACATTTGTATATGCAGCACAGTTAATAACTACATCTGGCATAACTTTACCAAAATATTCTTTTACAGAAATAAAGTCAGTAATATCCAACTCCTCTACATCCACTTGAATAATTTCTAAATTATCATATTCTGTAGAGATTGCTCCAATTTCTGACCTTTTGTTCTTTAATATATTTATAATTTGTTTTCCCAATTGCCCTTTTGAACCAGTAACTAATATCTTCATGTCATATCCTCACCTTTTTATATAATAGAAACATCCATCTTTTAATGTTTATTTTAAATTGAATTCGAAACATTCTATTGTCAAATTATAAAAACTTTTTTACATGCCTTTAACTTCATATATAATATCATAGTAGCATTTTTCCATCAATCAAAAAATCTAGACCTATTATTCTATTTATCGACATAAAACTACTTTTGAACTCATTTATAAATATACAATATTTCCAAATCATCATATATTTCATTCCCAACATTCCAATCATATACAAAATTTCCTATAATATTAAAATAATATTATAGTGATATGAAAAGAATATGAATTTATTGTAAATAACATTTTATTTGAAAAATTAAATTTTTTTAAACTTTTTACGAATAATATAGTTCATTTTTAATTTTACTATACTTTTCTTAAAAAAACTATAATAAAAGTACCATTGAAATGATTTTATCAATTACTCAAATAATATTAAATAAAAAAAGATATACAGAATAAACTAGAAAACTCTGTATACCTTATTGTTTAATTTATAGATATTCAATTACTTACTTGTGTTTGTAGTATTAGAAGTGTCTGTTGTTGTGTCTGATGGTGTTGTTGTGTCTGTTGGACTTGTTTGACCAGTTGATGTACTTGGATCCTCTTTTGCTGGAGCCGCTGCTTGCCTTGCTATTGCTAAAGCATCATCTAAATTAGAATTTAACTTATTTAGTGCATCTAATCTTGCTTGAAGTTTTGCTATAACTTTATCCATTGATGCTAATGCATTTGAAAAATCTTTTTTCTCAACTTTATCCTGTGTATCAGCCTCAACAGTGCTAACACCTGTTGTAGCCTTTACTTCACCACTTGAAGTATTTAGAACAGCTGCTTTCGCTAGCAAATCATTTAACATATCTTCTGGAAGTGTTTTATTTCCAGCTTTTATATCTTCTAATATTGAATTTAATTCTTCAGTTTTTGCTTCAATTTGTTGTCTAACTTGAATTGTTTGTTGTCTTATTTGCTTCATTGTTTCATGCTTAGCTTTCATTGCTGTTTTGAATTCACTAATCTGTTGTTTCTTTTCATCTTTTTTTGCTTGATTAGCTTCTTTTTGAGCTGAACCATTATTTTGTTTAGCATCTGATGATTGGTTTTTGTCTTGACTTACAACGTTTGCTTTATTCGCTCCTGGGTTTTCTGGTTTTCCTTTAGCATATACAGCAGTTGAAGTTAACATTACTCCTGAAATAACTAATGCAGCTAATTTTGTTTTATTCATAATAAGTACCCCCTAAAATTAATTTACTGAATCTAAATTTATATCTTTAACATCATCAAGTGAATTTAAAGAATCTTTTATGTTACTAATTGCTGAATCTAATTTATTATTTACCTCAGCCTTTTGAGTTGGTGTCAATTCCTTAACAGTACCTGGCTTAACTGTTTTAATATTATCTTTTGTGCTAGTGCTTGTAGAATTTGTAACCGATGCTTTATTATTACCATCTGTCTCACTGGAGGTTACATTGTTCTTATTTCCACAACCAGCTAAAACAAGACTAGAAAAAATTACAACTATCAATAATACCTTCTTCATAACTTCCTCCTTATCTACCTTATGTTAATAAATACGAAGAAGATATTTATTTTTTTGGGGTATTTAAAGAATTTTTTGAATATTTAATGCAAAAATTTTTTTTTGCAATATAAAAAGCGGAAACTACTAGTTTCCGCTTCTTTAATATATAGTTTTAAAAATTACCTTCAAAAATTATTTTTCTCTTATTGGAGTTCTAGGTGTTCTATTTTCTATACCTTCTTCTATTCTCGATTTATTTTTTCCGAGCTTTCTAGATTGTTTTGAAAATCCTATTTCATTTGCAGTTTCCTCTTGCATCTTTTTTACTTCTTTTCGAGTTTTCTGTCTTGATTTTTTATTATCCTTAGAATTTTTATTATTCTTATGTGACACAACAATACCTCCTATAATTATTTATAGGTTTATTGTTTCAATAAATAAATTGGGCTATTCTAGGAAACTCTAGGAAACTTGTATGTTAAATCCTATATCTCATTGAATCCAATAAGTTTTATATCATTATTTTTTATATACTCTATCATTGAACTGGAAGTTAATACTTCAAACTCTTTAGCTCTGTTTGTATTATAGGAAGTTGCCTTAATTAAGTCTTCATCTACATAAGCTGGATGGCACATTATCTCTAAGGTTTCATCCTCATCAGCATCCTCGAATAATTTAATTAAAAATTCTTTTGTTGTCTTGTCCCCATAAAAATCTATCGAGGTATTATTTGTTGTTTTAACACCTTTTTCAATATAATACTCATAATCTTTTGAATATACACATCTAAGAGGTATATTCATCTCTTTTGCTAGCTTTATAACTATATCCGTAAGTTCCTTATTTATAACAAAAAAATGATGATGAGCATCTAAATGAGTTGGTTTTAATCCCAATAAAAGTAATTTACTTATCTGAGCTCTAAGCTCCTTTTCAACCTCAACAAAATTTGGTTTCTTTACATTTTCAATTCTTCTATAAAAATTCCCAGTTTCATCAACGATAGAACTGACTTCCTCTTTAGGCAATATAGGTTTTCCCCAGCTTAATGTTAAATGAATTCCTATATTGTTTATTCCTCTTTTTTCAGCTTCTTTTAACGCCTCTTCAATATATAAGCCATTTGCCATAGCTGTAGTTTCTGTCACTATGCCCTGCTCCATTGAATCTAATATTCCTAAAGAGACTCCTTTGGTTATACCAAAATCATCTGCATTTATTATAACTTTTTTCATAATATCACTTCCCACAAATTACTCTTCGTTATTTTCTTCCCTATCAACAACTACTTCCTCAGCATCAACTTCTGTATTTGCGGGCTTTCTATTAGTACCATTTCTTCTATCCATTAATGCTTGTAATTCATTTTCAAGTGATTTTACGAAATATTCAAACCTTCTCTTAATTCTTTTCTTAAAGAGATATTTCGTCATAAATACATTTACTGTTGAAAAAATACCATTTGCACCTTCACTCTCTGTTAATACAAGTTTAGTTTTATTTTCATCTAAAGCTGTAAACTCGTATCTTGATATGTATGACATTGAACCAGAGCTAGTGGTACTTCTAATTTCATACACTTCATTTTTTATATAATCTGTTATCTCAACAGTCATTTTCCCAGTTTTTGAGGAATAAGCTCCAACTTCTTTAGTTACTTTTGTTCCAATTGGATCTTTTTCATTAAATCCCGGGAAATCTCTTTTTGCAGTTTTAGCAAAAATACTGAATACATCTTTTACTGAATAATCTAATATTACTTCACTTTCATGTAAGCTCATGTTTTACCCCCTAAGCTATTTTGTTATTATTTTAAATATTTGCACATTAAGAATAAAATTCTTAACACCACTAAGTGGTACTTTTTACCCTATAAATATTATACTTATTTATGTAATTATTTTCAACGTATTTATATATAAACTATTATTACTAAATAAAAAAGCAGAAACTCATTGTTTCTGCTTTGAAATCACTATTATTAATCTATTGTATCCATTTTATTCTTCTGCTTGTAATATTCTTCCCATGTATAAATATTTTTTATTAAACTTAATTCTCAAACTTCTTTCATATTCTTCTATTATTGGAAGCTCTTTAAAATCTACTAATGAGTACGCCTCTCCCTTTTCACCTGCTCTTCCAACTCTTCCAACTCTATGTAAGTATTCTTTAGGATCTTCAGGAATATCTACATTAATTACTTGAGTAACTCCTTTAATATCCAGACCTCTTGCTGCTAGGTCAGATGCTACTAACACTTGAACCTTTCCGTTTCTAAAAGATTCTAATGCTCTTTTTCTTTCTTCTTTATCTATATTACCATGAATAGTTGCAGCATTTACTTTATGGAATTTAAGTTTCTCAAGGGCTTCATTAGCATCAAATGCCTTATTAATAAATACTAATATCTTTTTAGCCCTTGAAGCGTGAATAAATCTTCTTAAGTAATCTATTTTCTTTCTTTGCTCTACTAGTACATAATTATGAGTTATGTCTTCATTTACTCTATTTCTTTCTTTTACTCTAATTACCTCAATATTATCAGCTAACTCTTCTGAAAGACTTAATGTGACATTATTTAAGGTAGCTGAAAACATTAATACCTGTTTTTGCTTTTGAGTTGATTTAAAAATATCCTTAATAATAGGTAAATTCTTTTTATCCAATAACTTATCTACCTCATCAAGAACTATAGCCTTAATGTTTTGTGCTGGTATCTTCTTTTTTCTAATAAGCTCTAGTGCTCTTCCTGGCGAAGCTACTAATATGTTTGGTTTATCTTTTAATTTTTCTATCTGTCTTGTTATATTAGCACTTCCGATCAATGGAGTGGATGTAATATCAAGATTAGATTCTCTTTTTATTTCCCCTATTGTATTATGTATTTGCATTATAAGTTCATGAGTTGGCGCAAATATTATACACTGTATTTCTTTCTTTCCCTTTTCTAGTCTTTGAAGTAAAGGAATTAAATAAGCTAATGTTTTACCTGTTCCAGTCTCAGATTGAGCTAATATATTTCTTCCTTCTAATGCAATAGGTATTGTTCTTTCTTGCACTTCTGTTGCTTCAACTATTTTAAATTTTGTTAATGCTTCAATTAGGCTTTCATCTAATCCAAACATATCAAATGTTTTCTTCATTATTATACCTCGTTAATTTTTGATTATTGTGTATACTATATAATACCTTAGTATAGGCTCTATTATCAACTTTTATTAATTATAATAACAAAATTACTTGTTAAAAATAAAATAATCAACTATAATTAAGCTACAAAATACTTTTATTATAAAATTATTTCATTATCAAAGTAAATTTTAAAAAAGGAGTTGTTTTTTGTGGATATAAAGCCATTAAAGATAGGAAATTTAATTGCAAAGCTTCCTATTATACAAGGTGGAATGGGTGTAGGAGTTTCCTCATCTAAACTAGCAGGTGCCGTTGCATCCTGTGGTGGTATCGGGGTAATTTCTGGTGCTCAAATAGGTTATACTGAGGATGACTTTGAAATAGATTCTCTTAAAGCTAATTTAAGAGCTTTAAAAAATCACATAAAAGTTGCTAAAGAAACAGCAAAAGGTGGAATTATTGGTGTAAACCTTATGGTTGCCATGAAAAATTATGAAGAGCATGTTAAGGCTGCTATAGAAGCAGGTGTTGATATAATCATATCTGGTGCTGGACTTCCAACAAATCTTCCTAAAATAGCTAAAGGTTTTAATGTAAAACTTGCTCCTATCGTTTCTTCTTTAAAAGGTGCAAATGTAATATTAAAGCTATGGGATAAACATCACGGAGTGTCTCCTGATATGGTAGTCGTTGAAGGTCCAAAGGCTGGAGGACATCTTGGTTTTTCTAAAGATGATTTAGAAAGCGGAGATATTGATTTCGATAAAAGTGTTGTAGATATTATAGAACTTGTTAAAACTTACGAAGAAAAATACAATAAATCAATACCAGTTATTGCGGCTGGAGGTGTTTTTGACGGACATGATATCGCTAAATATCTAAAGCTAGGTGCAAGCGGAGTTCAAATTGCTTCAAGATTTGTTGCTACTGAAGAATGTGATGCTCATATTAATTTTAAAAATGCTTACATAAATAGCAAGAAAGAAGATATTGTTATTGTTAAAAGTCCAGTAGGAATGCCTGGTAGAGCTATTAAAAATGCTTTTGTTGAAA
Source organism: Clostridium sp. 'White wine YQ' (assembly GCF_028728205.1). Lineage (NCBI taxonomy): Bacteria > Bacillati > Bacillota > Clostridia > Eubacteriales > Clostridiaceae > Clostridium > Clostridium sp. 'White wine YQ'. Next base: position 114,326 of record NZ_JAQYUU010000001.1, on the reverse strand, counting down.
GAGTTAACTTAGAAGGCGAAAAGGTAACCAAATGTTATAACTGTTTAGTTCCATGCGATCCTAAAACAACTCCTTACTGCATAACTAAAGCTCTAATCAATGCTGTTAAAGGTGATTTAGATAATGCTTTAATATTCTGTGGCGAAAATGCTTATAGAATAAATAAAATGTATACTGTAAGTGAGCTTATGAATGAACTTATTAGCGAAGCTAAGCTTTCATAATTATTAAATAACCCCAGAATACCTAAAGTATTCTGGGGTTATTTTATTATAAATTCATTATATTCTCTAATTTAAATTACTTATTTCAATTATTTTAGCTCCATCTACCAATTTAACTTTATAAATAATTTCCTTCTTTTCATTTTTACTTTGATTATTAATACTTCTTATTTCATCTGTTTTTACAGTGGCCTGGTATATATTTTCTTCTACTTTCTTTACACTATCTAGTGAAAACTCCATTTTTTCCACTTTTGTATTACTTTCTCTGTAGCCATCTATTAATGCTTTAACATCACTATATGCTTTGCTATCCTTTTCTACAACATCCTTTAAAAAATCAATATTCAAGTCTTTATTATTAACCATGTTTTTAAAAATCATATTAAATGAAGTTATAGATTCTTCAATTAATGCGCTTTTGTCATTGTCAACTTGATCGGATTCTTTATTAGATTCAGGCTTAGCATCATTATTATTTTGTGGCTTATCTTCTTTATTCTTGGTTTCATTAGATTCTTTTTTATCATCCGATTCTTTTATATTATCTGAAGTATTATTTTTTCCATCAGTGGATTTATTAGTATCTACACTTATATCGCCTTTGTCTTTGTTTGATTTATTATTATTCTTATTAAAAGTTATATAAACTACCGAAGAAATTATTACAGCCATCACTACAATGCCTATTATTATCTTTAAGTTTTTATTCATCTACTTTTTCTCCTAGTATGATATTTCTCTTTGATAATTTCTTTTTATGTCAGTACTCTCATTATCATATCTAACCTTAACCCCATTATATATCGAACTTCCAACTGGGTAAGTCTTAGCAATCACAGCTAATCTAGCAGTATATACACTTGTTATAAAATCTGTCATGCTTAAGGTTTTATCTATCGGTGCTATAATATTATAAGCTCCTGTTACTCCATGTTGTATTGAGGTAGAAAAAATCATATTTCTTGTTGAGTTATATGCTGAAAGCTTACTAATATCATATCCACTATTTTTTGCTTTAGTAATAAATCCATCATAATAAACACTCTTAGTATAACTAAATTGAAGTGCATAAAACTCATCATAGTTATTAGTTGCTATCTGTGTCCATGCAGCTTTAAAATTAGTTCCGTATGTATTGCCATCTGCAATATATGCACTATTTAACAAACTATAAAAAGCTGGTTTAGTTCCTGCTAGCCAAGAGATAAATGATGCTAAAGAACCAGTGTTAGCTGCAAACTGAAATACACCACAAGATACTCCGCCTTTATCTGCGGGATTATCTGATATTGCTCCTGGATCACCATTTGATTCATATTTTCCAGCTATGTTCCCAAACATTGAATTATTTCTATCATCTTGAATAAAATCCAAATAATTAGGAAGATATCCTGTCACTATAGTATTATCTGATTTATACCACTTAAACTGATAAAAACCTCTTGTAAGTGAAGTTATTTCAACCAAAGTATTATTAGGTACTATAGCAGTGGTTTTATAATCATTTGACGGCTGAGTTCTTATGTAAACATCTGTGGACGTTACAGCAAGCTTCTCTTTAAATCCAGTTGTGTTATTTATAAGTTCTTGACCAAATTTATTATAAGCTCGTCCATTTGAAATTGAATTTGCCGCATTTACCGCATCAAATGAGTTTAAGTATTTATTATAGAATTTTTCTCCTTGAAATACATAATATCCACTGTTATTCCAAACCACTTGTCCACTTTTCGTCATAACAACAGAACCATTGATACTTTGTGCTTTTAATACTGAAGAGGCTAAATCACCCGATGAATAATAAGAAATAACCGAACCACTTGAATTCTTTACTGAATACATTTTAGTATCTAAAACATTACTTAAAATTACCATATCGTATATATCTATGATACCATCATTATTATAATCAAAACTTGCATTGTATGTATTATAGTATTTTTTTAATGCTTCTAAGTCATTTGAATTAAGTACATTGTTTCCATCCACATCATAGTTTATTTGAGCAGCATACACTTTTTGAGATATAGGCATTGTAATATTAGCTATACCAAAACTTAATAACAGTATCCATACGAACTTTTTTTTCATATTTATCCCTCTTAAAAATATTTTTTTATTTTAATTTTAAATAACATGCTTCATTAATAATTTAATAAATCTCCTTCTGGACATATAATTATTCTTGGATTTTTGCTTGGATCTAATCTTTTCATAACATTTAATAAGTCAGGTTCACTTAGCCCAATACATCCACCAGTTCCTCCACCGCTACTAGGCGATACATGAAGGAATATGGCTGCTCCATCACCTTTCACAGGATTGTAATAATTAAAATCTATTGCCATAGCATAATTATACTGCTGTTTATAGTTAATAAGATGCTCTGCTCCATCCCATTCCCATCCTTGATATCCTTCAACCCAGCGATTATAGTATGCATTATTCATATCTGTTACCCAATAACTTTCGCTATCAATATTTCTATAATTATATTTCACTCCAGGATTATTACTATAACCAAATGCAAAGACAAATCCAAAGTTTCCAATTGGGCTTGTATTAGTATTTTGCTTTCTATTATACATTAATCCATTTTCTCCAGTAACTGCAGGCATATCGCTGTAAACTAGCTTCCATACGCCATCCTGTTTCTCATAATAATTTGCTTTTGCTCTATATCCACTAGTTGAAGGAGCAGTTATAGTTATAATTTGACTACTAGTATCAGCTGCATATAACTTTTCCACTTCTAAATTTGCAGGAACCAAATTGTATTTTATAGCATTTGATATAACACCTGTGCCACCTAGTAGGTGTAATGTTGTGTTTCCACTTTCTTTAATGAAGTCTGCCATTTCACTCTTCATATTTTTTCTTTCTACTAATAAAATTGATTCTTTCCTTTTGGCAGCTAAAACACCTCCAGAAAGTGCATCTGGGAAATCATTTCCTGTTGCAAGCATTATTCCTTGGTTTAAGCTATCCTTGAAACTTGCAGCGACATTTAAAGATGTACTATACCTATCAATACCAGAAATTCTATCTGAACTAATTCCCAAAGTTTTTAATTCATTTACTATACCATCTGACACAACACCTGTTCCACCTGGTATTATTATTTTCGTAATATTATTATTTCTTATATACTCTTTTGTCCTAGTATTTAATTTTTGTGTTTCTGTATATAAAATAGGATAATTATTTATGGCAGCATATGAACTTATTGAAAGAGCATCTGGAAAATCATATGCTGTTGTTAATATCGCAACTTTTTTATTATACTTGAGCACCTCAGTACTAATATTCATTGATGTTTCAAATCTATCAATCCCACCTATTCTTGTAACATTGTAGCCTTTATCAATTAGTTCCTTCTGAACTTTATCAGAAATTACTCCGTTACTTCCAAGCAAATAGATGTTTTTTGCTTTTAATCTTTCTATCTCATCTAAAGTTACCTGTGGAGTAGAGTCTTTATCTGTTAAAAGTATAGGCGCATCTTTAATATATGCAAAGGGTACTCCAGTAAGCGCATCAGCGAAACCTTCACTATAAGCTAATACTACATTTTCAGCTTGGGCCCATCCCCCTTTGCTTACTTCCACTGCTGTTTCATATCTATCCGTTCCGCCGTATCTGACCATATTTACTGATTCCATTGCACTTACGTTAAAGCCATTCATTATAGTAAACATTAATATTCCAATTATCATAATACTAATTTTTCTCATAATTATTTTCCTCAAACACTAAAATTTATCTTTTTTTGTATACTTCATACCTCTTTAGTTTGAAATTAAATTTTTTAATATATCATTATCAACCACTCCAACGCCACCAAGAACATTTACTGACTTTACACTACTACTATTTGTACTTATCATACTTTTAGCATTTTGAGAGTTAATTTTATCTGCTAATAAAATAGGTGAACTTGTACTTGAAGCTAAAACTGATCCTGCTAGCGCATCAGGGAAATCTAACCCAGTAGCAACATATACTTGATTAAGGTTCATTAATGGTTTTATATAATTAACTATTAATCTATTAGTATCGTATCTGTCTGTTCCACCTAATCTTACTATATTCTTCATATTTCTAATCGCATTATCTGATACAACTCCTGTAGCACCTACTACGTAGGTTTTAGAAATGTTTAAACTCTTAATATAGTTTTCTGAGTTCTGAGGTATACTATTCTTTCCTGTTAATATTATAGGTATTCCTCTTGAAGCTGCATATGAAGCAATAGATAGTGCGTCAGGATAATCTTCTCCAGTTGCTAGTACTACTTCATTCACATTGCCAATTTCTTTTGCAATAGATAATGAAGTACTGTATCTATCTATTCCACTAATTCTTCTACAATTATATCCTGAATTAACTAGCTGATTTTCAATGCCTGATGAAACTGCTCCAATTCCACCTACAATTATTATATTTTTAGGTTTAAGTCTATTGATTTCATTTTTTGTACTCTCAGATAGTGTATTATTTTCAGTTAACAATATAGGTGCATTATATTTTTTTGCTAGTGGTGCTGCACTTAGTGCGTCTGGAAAATCATCACCAGTAGCTAAAATTACAGTATCACTTGTGCTTGTCCATCCAGTATTAGATATATTAACAGCAGTCTTATATCTATCAATACCGGAGATTCTATTAGGAATCTTTGTAACTAAATTTGCTAAATTATTTGGGTCTATTGATATATCCTTTGAAGCAACAACTTTTCCGTCCTTATCCATTGCTAATACTCTATATTTCGCATTTAAATCTAAATTACCATCTGAGCCATATGTATCTCCATATTTATAGGTTCCTATTGTAGCAGTTCTTCCTGTGGAATCTTTTGAAGTTTTTACTACACCGTAATAAAAACTACTACCAGGGTTATTAATATCTCCCTTATAACAAACAACTGCATAATTTAAATCATCAGTATTATCATCTGCAGAGCTTGTCCAACTTAAAGTTACAGTAGATTTAGTTCCTCCCCAAGGATAAGGGAAAGTTGTTACATCAGTAACTGTAAGTAATGGCATAGTTGGAGCGAACTCATTACTAGCTCTCTTTCCTGACATACTCACCCAATAGTTATATAAATTATTAGCTTGAGAAGCTAGAGGCAAATAAATATTTTCTTGAGGCCATATATTATACATTAAGCTATTCCATGAATAATTAGTTTGATCTCCTGCTATTGTTCTATCCTTTATATCCTTAAATTCATAAATGTTTTTACCAGTCGTACTTCCATAAAGCTGTTTATAATCTTCTGCTGCCATCTCTGCTGGGTTCCATTCATGATATCCTGAGTTAACACTGCTATAAGAAGATAAATTTCTCACTTTATTATAGCTATTACTATCATCATCAAAAAGTTTTCCTTCTTTTAGTAATAGATAATAGTTTGTAAATTGATGACCATATTCATGAGAAAGTACTCCTGCTAATTCTTGAAATGAAACAGTATCACATCCAAAAAGTTCTATATATCTATCTTTAGCTAATCTTTTTACTCCCCCAACTTCTTCATACATACCATGCCACACACCTGCTGTATATGCTCCCATTGGATAATCACCAATTAAATCAATATGTGATAGATAGCTTACTTCTGGTCCTATTGTATTTTTTAACAGCTCGTTATAAACTGCCATTAATTTATCTATTGTATTATATGCCGATGAATAACTTCTTATTTCCACGCCATTTGGCCCTTTATATGTGCAAATTGGTTGAGTTGTATCCTTAAAAATGAATTCATTTCCTTTTGTTTCATTGTCCCATATGACGTCGTCATGAACTTTATTACTACTATTAATACTTACAGATTTATTCTCATATATATCACTTGCAAAAGTTGTTCTTGTGTTTAACAGTAAAAATGCCACTAATGACAAACTATAAATTTTCGTAAACTTTCTCATAATATCCCTCATCTCTGAATTCTAATGAATCTCTAATACTTAAATTATATTATATCGAACTCTGTTTTTCAATTATATAAGCTTCCTTATAAATTTTAGACATAAAAAAAAGAACAACAGAAATCTATTTCTGTTGTTCTATGGCAGGGGCAGTAGGATTTGAACCCACAACCAATGGTTTTGGAGACCACTACTCTACCGTTGAGCCATACCCCTATATTTAACACAAGACTTATATTATCATACTTTTTTTTAAGATGCAATAGTTTTTTTGAGTTTTAAAATTATAATTGTTTACATATTGAATAGCAGAAATTAATATTCTGCTATTATCAATTTATACAACATTAAATAAAGTATTGTATTTAATTACTTATCTCTAAGGTTTTTAAGCTATTATAGGTGTTATTAATGTTTTCAGTTAAAAGATCAGCAAATTCTTTATCTCCATTATATGTGCTTACTTTTATAAACATCGCACCTTTTGTTATTAATGAATTTTTATAGCTTTCTATAGTCTCATCTTTTTCATAAAAAACTATAAATGGTTTTATATCTTTTTTTTCGGTAATAATCTTACTTACTTTTTCACTGTCCAAAATATTTGATTTAGAATTTAGATACTTGCTATAGTATTCCAAAGAATTATCAGCATAATAAAAATCTGTACCATTTATTTTTCTTATACTTTCAACATTCTTTGAATTGTCACTTTCAAATTTACTTACTATATTATTATAATTATCTTCATAATAATTTCTATTATCTAAATCATCAGTCTGCAATTCACTTTTTACATTAAATAATGCTATTTTATAGTTATCAAAATCCATCCAATAATAAGGATTTTGTTTGCCGTCTGAATCTTTCAAGCCCTTTGTACCTCTTGATAAATCAATTATTCCAGTTTTCCCCTTATCAAGATTGCTAATAAGATCTTTAGTCCATGGTTCAAATGCATCACCTGAATAAACAAATACATTCATTCTTGAAATATTATTTACTATGTCATCATTAATGGTATAGTTTTTTATCTCATCTTGACTTTTTAGCAAAAATTCTACACTATGTCTATCCTTGACTAATTTTTTAATCATTAGATAAGTTGGTTTATTGGACGCCATTATATTTAAATAAGGAGCTCTTTCCTTGCTTGTATGATCAACTTTACTTGATACCACTGTTTGCGGGAAAATAAAAAGTCCTATAAACATTATTAAGTTTACTATAATTAAGGCGAAAGTTACCTTTTTCACTGTTTTCCCTCCTTATAACATATGGTTTTCTAGTATATTCTATAATAATATATGTATAATTTCAATTGATATATACTGGTTGTAAGACTTTCTTAACTAATATGTAATATATTACCTTTCATTTTCTCTATAATTTGGATAAAATATAAGCTATAATAATTAAATAAAATATTTGAAAGGAGTCAATTATGGAATATATTATTGATTCTGTAGAAAAAACTCTATCCCTTGGCGAAAAATTAGGTCAATTAGCTCAAGCTGGAGATGTTTTTTGTTTAACTGGAGATTTAGGTACCGGTAAAACTCATATATCTAAAGGATTTGCAAAAGGACTCGGAGTAAGCGAGGAAATAACCTCTCCTACTTTTAATATAGTAAATGAATATCATAGTGGTAGAATACCTTTATTCCATTTTGATGTATATAGAGTAAGTGATTCTGATGAAATTATGGCAATTGGGTTTGATGAATATGTTTTCGGGAAAGGTGCTACATTAATAGAATGGGCTAATTACATAGAGGATATACTTCCTGAAGAATTTGTACATATTAATATAAAAAAAGTTCCTGAGCTTGGAGAAAACTTTAGAAAGATTAGAATTAAAGCTTTTGGACAAAGATTTAAAAATTTTGAGGAGAAAATTTTATGAAGATTTTAAGTATTGATTCCTCCACTTCTGTTGCTACTGTCGCACTTTTAGATAGTACTAAAGTTATTGGAGAATATAGTTTAAATGATAAAAAGCAGCATTCTGTTCTACTTCTACCAATGATTGATAGATTATTAGCTGATAATGAACTTTCTGTAAAAGATCTAGATGGATTCGTAATCTCAGAAGGACCTGGTTCATTTACTGGTCTTAGAATTGGTCTTGCTACTATAAAAGGTATGAGCCAAGGAATTAAGAAGCCTTATGTTTCAATATCAAACTTAGATGGTCTTGCATACAATGTAATTACATATAGCGGAATAATTTGTCCTATAATGGATGCATTAAGAGGAAATGTTTATACTGCAATTTATAAATCAAATAACGGCAGTCTAGAAAGGTTAAGTGATTACCTTATAATATCTCTTGAGGAATTAGGCAATTTGCTAGACAAATATGATGAATCAGTTATATTTGTAGGCGATGGTACTTATAAATATGAAAAAGAACTAATAAACTTAAGAAAAAATGTTCATTTTCCACCTAAGCATCTAAATTATACAAGAGCATCTTCCTTAGGTGAACTTGGATTAGAAAAATTATTACTCGGCGAAAAGGATGATATAAATAACTCAACCCCTTTATATCTAAGAAAATCCCAAGCTGAAAGAGAGTATGAAAGTAAATTGAGGTTGGATTAATGGAGGATATAACTGAAAATATTGAGATTATTGAAATGAAATCAACACATATAGCTGATGTTTGCGAAATTGCAATTTTTTCTTTTCCAATACCTTGGAGTTACGACTCGTTTAGCAACGAATTAAATAACAAACTTGCAGCTTATGTAGTTGCAATAAACAATGAAAAAGTTGTTGGCTTTGGTGGCATATGGGTTATCTTTGATGAATCTCATATAACTAATATAGCTGTTCATCCTGATCATCGCAGCTTAGGAATAGGTGATATTTTGATGAAAGCACTTATAAAAAAATCCTATGACAAAGGTGCAAAAGATATTACCTTAGAAGTTAGAAGATCTAATGTCATTGCCCAAAATTTATATAAAAAATATGGTTTTGTAGAAGATGGCGTTAGAAAAAAATACTATCAGGATAATGGTGAGGATGCAATTATCATGTGGAAAAGAGAAATTATCGATTAATTAATATAATAAAAAGAAGGTCTAGATTTCATTTAAATCTAGACCTTTATTTTAGGGTTTTAAGTTCAACTAACAATTTATTCATGCCTGAAAATGTCCAGAAACCAACATTTTCAAACAAGAATAAATTAAGTTTCCTATAAAAACCCTATATTATCTGTATTCTGTTTTTCTAGCTTCACTATTTAATAAAGCAGATACTTGCTTATATAAAAGCAATGTTGGAACTGAAGCTGCTGCTCCTTTTATTAAGTTAAAAGGCAATGTTGCAGTTGCTATAAATGCTCCTAAATCGCCTATTGGAACTTTAAATACATTAACATACATTGGTAGTAGTATAAAATAGTTTAGTAAAATCGCTACAACTGTCATTGAAATTACTGAAACAATTAGTCCAATTAAAGCACCACTAAATGTTCTCTTATATTTGTAAATTAATCCTGCTACTAATACCCAAGTTCCTCCAATTGCAAAATTAGCAAATTCTCCGATAAATGCAGATTGGCTTCCTTTTATTAGTGTATATAATATATTTTTAATTAATTCTATTACTACACCTGCTATTGGTCCTAAAGCAAATGAACCTATTAATGCTGGAATATCTGATAAATCAATTTTTAGAAATGGTGGAAATCCTGGTATTGGAAAATCAAAATACATTAGTACAAATGCCAATCCAGCTAACAATGCTATTTTTATTTGTTTGTTTAATTTGGAATTATTCATTAATAATACGCCTCCTAAATTTCTTCGGGGCAATATTAAGATAAACTAAAAAACCCTGAATCAAAATGACTCAGGGCGAAATAAACATAGTTACCTAAATATTACCTTCTTCCATCCAGACTATACTGTCGGCTTCGGAGTTTCACCGAATCAACCTTAAATTTATAAGGGTCGCGGGCTATACCGCCGGTGGGGAATTACGCCCCGCCCTGAAGATATTAATTTTTTTCTTAACTTTATTATATAACTTTGTTTCATTTTTGACAAGCTTTTTATATAGGGTTTTAAGTTCAACTATTAACTTATTTATGTAAGTATAAGTTAAGTTTCCTATCAAAAACCCTATATTATTGATCCACATCTTTCATTGTTAATGATATTCTCTTTCTTTTCTCATCAACTTCTAAAATTTTGACTTTAATAATATCTCCTAATTTTACTACGTCCAATGGATGATTTATCCTTCTATTTGCCATTTGTGATTTATGGACTAATCCATCTTGATGAACTCCGATATCAACGAAAGCTCCAAAGTCTGAAACATTTCTTACAGTTCCCATTAGCTCCATTCCTGGTTTTAAATCCTTAAGGTCAATAATTCCTGATTTGAATATTGGCTTTGGTAGTTCTTCTCTAGGATCTCTTCCTGGTTTTTTAAGTTCTTTAATTATGTCTCTTAAAGTAGGTTCTCCAACCTCCAATTTTTCTGCTAAAGCCTTTATACCCACTTTCTCAGCTCTTTCATCTATATCAGCTAATTGGCCATTTCTTAGTTCATTTTTATTGTAGCCTAATTCTACTATTAGTTCATTAGCTATTTTATAAGATTCTGGATGCACTGAAGTATTGTCTAAAGGTTCTTTGCTCTCCATAACTCTTAAGAATCCTGCACACTGTTCATATGCCTTTTGTCCTAACCTTTTTACCTTAAGTAATTCATTTCTACTCTTGAACTTACCATTTTCTTCTCTATAAGCCACAATATTTCCTGCTATACTTGAATTAATTCCTGAAATATAGCTTAATAATGATGGGGTAGCAATATTTAAATCTACTCCTACTTTATTAACTGAATCCTCAACTACACCCTTTAATGACTCATCTAATTTTTTTGGAGTAACATCATGTTGATATTGTCCTACTCCTATTGATTTTGTATCTATCTTAACTAATTCTGCTAGAGGATCCTGTAACCTTCTTCCTATAGAAATAGCTCCTCTAATAGTAACATCAAGATCTGGATACTCCTTTTGTGCTAACTCTGAAGCTGAGTAAACTGACGCCCCTGCCTCTGAAACTATACAATAAAATAGCTCCCTACCAGTTTCATTCTTTATTTCAGTTATCATTCTAGCTATAACTTCTTCCGATTCCCTAGATGCAGTTCCATTCCCTAAGGATATAACTTCTACCCCATATTTATTAATAAGTCCTTTAAGCGTTTTTATAGTTCCCTCAATATCACTTCTAGGAACTGTTGGATATACGGTAGCCTTCTCTAAGAACTTTCCTGTATCATCTAATACTGCGACTTTACATCCCGTTCTAAAACCTGGGTCATAACCCATTACTACTTTGCCTTTTATAGGTGGCTGCATAAGCAATGCTTTGAGATTTTCCTTGAATATTCTTATTGCTCCCTCTTCACCTTTATCTGTAAGTTCACTTCTTATTTCTCTTTCAATTGATGGATATATAAGTCTCTTAATTGAATCCTTTATTGCATCTTCTAAATATTTATCAGTAGTTTTATTTCCTTTAAGAATTCTATTTTTGAAATACGTTATGATTTTTTCTTCTGGTGATACAACCTTTACACTAAGAATCTTTTCTTTTTCTCCTCTATTAATAGCTAATATTCTATGTGAAGGTATGAATTTAACTGCTTCAGAATATTCATAATACATTTCATATGGTGTTGGACTATCTGATGAGCCTTTTGTTTCTAAAGTACCTTCTCTAAATAAAAATTCTCTAAGCCACTTTCTATAATCTGCATTATCAGAAATTTCTTCTGCGATAATATCCATTGCTCCTTGCAATGCTTCCTCTACGGTATTTACTTGTTTTTCCTCATCTATATATTTACTTGCTTCACCTAAAATATCTCCACTAAATTCTCCTGAAGAAATTACATCTGCTAGTGGTTTTAATCCTTTTTCTAAGGCAATAGTTGCTCTTGTTCTTTTTTTAGGTTTAAACGGTCTATAAATATCTTCAACTTCTGATTGCGTTTCCGCTTTTAATATCTTGTTTTTTAGTTCCTCTGTTAAGTTTCCACCTTCATCTATTAACCTAATTACATCTGATTTTCTTTCTTCTAAATTTCTTAAGTATATTAATCTCTCTTCAAATTTTCTTAATACTTCATCTGTTAATCCACCAGTTTTTTCTTTTCTATATCTAGCAATGAAAGGTACTGTATTACCTCCATCTAATAATTCAATTACACTCTCAACTTGAGGTAAACTTATTCTTAACTCTTTACTTAACGTTTCTCTAATAGTACTCATATGTCCTCCTTAAAATTCTATTCATATATTATTTTAGCTAAATGTAACAAATTATTCAAACTCTTAACACGATATTGTCACAATAACCCACTATATTTATAAGCAGTAACTGTTCTATCATAAAATTAAGGAGTGTTATAATGAAAAATAAAAGTATATTAAAGAAAGCTATAATTCCTGTTCTTGTGTTAGGAATTACTGCCGGTATTTTAACTGGATGTCAATCAAAAAATAATTCAAGCAATAATAATCAAGCTACAAACAAGGGGTATTTTAAGCAAGGTGGACAAAGAATGGATCCAGAAGAAAGAAAAAAACAAATGCAAACAAATATTGATGCATTAGTAGCTGATGGAACCATAACCAAAGATCAAAGTACTAAGATAATGGATGCCTTAACTTCAAACACAAGAAATCAAAATGGGCAATCCAATAGTAGTCAAAATTCTAATAATAATAATAATAATAATAATAATAATAATAATAATAATAATAATAATAACTCTAACAACAATAATAATTCCCAAGAAGGTAATAAAAACAGACAAAGATTTAACCCATTAAGTAAATTAGTATCTGATGGAGTTATCACTCAAGATCAAGCCGATAAGGTTTTGCAAAAGGTTATGGGGAACTTCCAAAGAGGAAATAACCAACCGGCAACATCATAGATTCAAATATATAAACTAACATAAAAAAATGGAGGTATCACCTCCATTTTTTAACACTAATAAACTAAATAACTTTACCTGGATTTAAGATATTCTTAGGATCAAAAGCTTGTTTAATTCCCCTCATTATAATTAAGTTTTCTTCAGGTATTGCTTTTTTAAGATATGGTCTCTTAGCTAAACCAATACCATGCTCTCCAGAAACTTGTCCTTTTAATTCTCTTCCTTTAGCATACATATCTTCCATAACATCTTTAAGTTTTTTATTCCATGTTACTTCGTCAAGTTCATCCTTCAGAATATATATGTGTAAATTACCATCTCCGGCATGACCAAAGCTTCTTATTCTTATCTCATGTTTTTCTTCTAATTGATGTGTATATTTTATAAATTCAGCAACCTTATTTCTTGGAACTACCACATCTACTTCATCCATTTCTGTAGTAGATGCTTTTATTGCTTCAAGGAATGCACCTCTTGCTGACCAAATAGATTCTTGTCTTTCTTCTGTATCTGATATTAATACATCTAAAGCTCCATTTTCTAGACATATATTAGCTACTTTTTCATAACTGGCTTCTATTTCTTGCTTTGAATTACCATCAAAAGTTAATAATAAATAAGCATCTGATTGAGAATCTGGAAACTTCTTTCCTAAGAATTCTTCTGCAGCTACTATTGCAGCTCTTTGCATAAATTCGATTGCTGTAGGAATAGTTTTAGATTTTATTATCTTTGGTACTGTTTCTATTGCCCTATCTAAATCAGGAAAAGGTATAAGTAGAGATATTGCTTTTTTAGGTAATGGTAATAATCTTAATATAGCTTTTGTAACTATTCCAAGTGTTCCCTCTGACCCCACTATAAGATCTTTCAATGCATATCCAGAACTATTTTTTACTACCTTTCCTCCTAAGTTTACTACTTCTCCATTTGGAAGTACTACTTCTAACCCTCTTACAAAATCTCTTGTTACTCCATATTTTACTGCTCTCATCCCACCTGCATTTGTGCTTATATTACCTCCGATAGTAGCAGTTTTTTCACCTGGATCTGGTGGATAAAATAAATCAAATTCCTCAACATATTTTGATATTTCCATTAATAAAACACCTGTTTCTAATGTAAGCGTCAAATTCTCTTCGTCAAGCTCAAGTATTTTATTCATTCTAGATAAGTCAATTACTATCCCCCCATGTATTGGGACTGCTGCCCCAACTAATCCAGTTCCAGAACCCCTTGGGGTAACTGCAATATTATTTTCGTATGCGTATTTCATAACATTGGATACATCTTCTGTAGTTATAGCTTGAACTACCAAATCAGGCATTTTTTTAACTGCACCTAATTCATCGTGAGAATAATCTTCACCTATATTTTCTTTATATAAAACCCTCTCATCATCATTTATTATTCTTTTTATTTCTAAATAGTCTTGGTTTTCAACTTTTTTATATTCCATGATATTAAGCCTCCTTTGCTGATTTTATATTTTCAATAAGCGCTGGCACTATTTCATACATATCTCCAACTATTCCATAGTGAGCAACTTGAAAAATAGGTGCTTTTTCATCCTTATTTATTGAAAATATAACGTCTGACTTATTCATACCTGCAGTAAATTGTACTGCCCCTGAGACTCCACAAGTTATAATTAATTTTGGTCTTACAGTTCTTCCACTTAATCCTACCTGCATTTTTGCATCTGCCCAACCTGATTCTATTAGTGGTCTTGTTACTGCAACTTCTCCTCCTAAAAGCTCTGCCAATTCTTTTATCATACTTAAATCTTTTTGAGATTTAACTCCTCTTCCAGCTACAACTAACACCTCTGCATCTGAAATTCCAATTTCTGCTTCCTTTTTAAATACTTCTAAAACATTAATTGCTGATTTTAACTTTTCTTCTCCTATTTTGCAAGATATAATTTCTCCTGTACATTCTTCATTTCTTTCTGGTGCAACCATAACCTTGTATCTTACTGTTGCTAATTGTGGTCTTGAATTTGGAGTCACTATTTGAGCCATTATGTTTCCACCAAAGGCTGGTCTTATTTGAACAAGATCAGTATTCTCTTTAATATCAAGAATTGTGCAATCAGCAGTTAACCCTGTTCTAAATCTAGCTGCTATTCTCGGTGCCAAGCTTCTGCCTACAGTAGTTGCTCCCACCAAAATAGCTGCTGGTTTAACATTGTTTATAAAGTCTTCAAATGCAGCTGAATATGGTTCAATTCTAAATTCCCTTAAGCTATCATGATCATACACAAAAACCTTATCAACTCCATAATGTAATAATTCTTGTGCTTTATCTTCAACATTATTTCCTATAAATACGCAGTATACTTCTTGTTTAATCTTCTCTGCGAGTTCTCTTGCCTTTCCTATTAATTCAAAAGTTACTGGATGTATATCTCCTTCGACATGATCAACATACACTCCTATTCCTTTCCATAAACTCTTGTCAACTTCAGGTTTTTTCTCACCTTCTACATATTCAAAAGCACCTTCAGGCCCTTTTTTCACGCACAATCTACACATTTTACAATTTGCATTTATTTCAACCTTATCATTTACAATTTCCATCGCTCCAAAAGGACACATCTTTATTACTTCATTTTTATCATTAATCTTTTCATTATGAACTACTAACTTTGCCATAATACATTCCCCCTATATAAATCTCAATTCCTTAAGAGTTTGCGCCATCTTTTTAACTATTTGTCCACTTTCATCTTTCCACATTTCTCTATGACTATTTACTTCTGGTGGAAATATTCTTTCTACTTGAGTAGGTGATCCATTTAATCCATATTTCATCTCATCTTGATCCTCAAATTCCTTAAGTGAAATCATACCTATCTCTTTATCTCTTGTTGCTACTTTTCTTTTAAAGGATGGTAACCTTGGTTCATTAATATCTTTTTCAACTGTTATTAGACATGGGAATTTTATTTCCGCAACTTCAATAGTATTTGGCATATCCATTTCAACTATTAAGGAATCTTCTCTTGTCTCTTTTATCTTTCTAACATTTGATATATGTGGCAATCCAAGATATTCTGCCATCTCTGGCCCTACTTGTGCAGTATCTCCATCAGTAGTTTGCTTTCCACAGATTATAATATCAAACTCTCCTAATTTTCTTACTCCTTGAGAAATTGTATAAGAGGTTGCTAACACATCTGCTCCTGCAAATTTTCTATCTGATATTATGGTTCCTTCATCAGCTCCCATTGCATAGGCCTCTTTTATTACATCCATTGCTTGAGGTGGCCCCATTGAAATTACTTTTATTACTCCACCTAATTCTTCTTTTAATCTTATTGCTGTTTCTAAGGCATATAAATCATAAGGGTTCATTTTAGTATCTATTCCATCTCTTTTTAATACGCCTGTAACAGGATCTACCTCTACTTTTGATGTGCCCGGAACTTGCTTAATACAAACAATAATATTCATTCTATATCTCCTCCATATAATTAGTATTTATACTCCTATAAGTCTTCCCCCTAGAAAAACTATGAGTCCCAAAACGACTACATAAACTAAACAGAACTTTAAAGTTGAATTTAATATTGTTCCTTCTTTACCACTAAGTCCAGTTGCTGCTGTTGCTACTGCAATACTCTGTGGTGAAATCATCTTGCCTGCAGTTGCTCCAACTGTATTTGCTGCTGCAAGCCAATAGGGATCAAGATTTAATCCTTTAGCTGCTTCAACCTGCAAGCCTCCAAATAAAACATTGGCTGATGTATCTGAACCTGTAACAAAAGTTCCTAAAGCTCCTATAATAGGTGCAATCAGTGGATATAACGGACCTGTAATAGCAACTAATACTACTGCGATGGATTTAATCATTCCGCTATACTGCATTACTTTTGCTAATGCTACTATTGATAATATTGTTATAAAAGAAATGCTCATTTGTTTTATTGTCTTAAATAACACCTTTGTAATTTCTTTAAATGAAAATCCTTGAATAAATCCTGCTATATATGTAGCTATTATAATTAAAGTACCTGGAGCTGTAATCCATTGGAATGTGTAAGGTTTTCCTCCTAATCCATGATAAATCTTTATTGATGTTTTAATTGATGCTAAAGGTCCATTTATTGCTGAAATTAGCGGCGAAGCTAATAATATAAACGAAAATACCAATATAAATGGTAACCATGCCATTAACCCTTTTTTAAAACCAATGGCTTCAGTATTCTTTTGAGCTTTATCCTTATGAAACATTTTTGCCCAAAGAATTGTTGCACCCATAGAAACAACTGATCCTAATATTGCTGGAAGTTCTGCTCCTAAATATTTAGCTACTATCACTTGCGGAACTGCAAAAGCTAGTCCAGATACTATAGAAATTCCTAAAACTCCATTAATGGCCTTTACACTCTTACCAGTTATCATAACTAATGCAATTGGCACTACAACAATTAGCACAAATAGTTGCATTGAAACTGCATAAGATAAAGGTGCTACCTGAATTCCAGTTACATTTGCTAGTGTAGATACTGGTAGTCCAACTGCTCCAAAAGCTGTTGGTGTTGTATTTGCCATAAGGCATATTACAGCTGCAAATACAGGTTCAAATCCTAAGGCAACCATTATACTTGCTGGTATTGCAACTGCTGTTCCAAATCCTGCTACTGCCTCTAAAAATCCTCCGAATCCCCAGGCAAGTATAAGCACCAATATTCTTTTGTCTGTAGTTATACTTGTCATGATTTTTTTTATGACATCCATTCCTCCCGTATGGAGTGTAAGGTTATAAGTAAATACTGCGGCTATTATTACAATCATAATAGGCCATAAACCCATGGCAAACCCTTCTAAGGTTGCACCAAATACATTTGTAATTGAAACTTTCCAAACTAAAACTGCTAATAATATTGTTATAACTAATGCTATAGGGATTGCTTTATATCCTGGAATTTTTAATTTACCTAAGGATACCATTAGCCATATTATTGGTAATAAGGCTATTAAAAATAATACGTAATTATTCATATACTCCTCCCCCTAATATTGGTTCTACCAATATTGAAATTGGTCTGACCAATTCTTACATTTATATTGTAAACCTTTTCTGCTGTGAATGGAATAATAAATAAAAATAAAACAAGACTTTTTAATTTTTTTATTAAAAAGTCTTGTTTTATAAATAAAATTACTATTCTAGTAAAAATACCTACATTTTTTAAATAATTTATCAAAGTGACTGTTAAAAGATTAACTACATTTTGACAGATTGTTTTATTAGTGTATAATGTTCTTCCATTGCTTTAATTATCTTTTCTTCATCTCTGCTTCTTAATGCTAAGTATATACTTTCATGTATTTCTACTAATTTTCTGTCATTTTTAAATAAATCTATAATTTGACTTCTATATTCCTTAATTGATATTTCTATTAATTTAGAGACAACATTTAAAACATTTATTATTAACTTGTTTCTACTTGTAGTTGTAATAAGGTTATGAAATTCTTTATCTAAAATGCTGCTTCTTTCCTCGCTATCAGTTTCTTTCATTTCGCTTATTATTGATAGCAACCTATCCATTTCATAGTCTCTTATGTTTTTAGCTGCCAACCTACAACATTCTAATTCTAGAACTTCTCTTAATTGAAATATATCCTTTGGACTACTTTCCTGAAGCATAAACATTACTGATAAAGGTTCAAATAACGATGTAGCAAAGTCGTCTTTTATATAATTCCCGGCCCCTTGTTTGCTTTCAACTAGTCCAATTATTTCTAATGATCTAATTGCCTCCCTTACAGAGGTTCTTGATACCTTAAGACTTTCAGCAAGTTCTCTTTCTGTTGGAAGTTTATCTCCTTTTCTTAATTCTCTTTTAAATACCATATCTTTTATACTATCTATAACCACTTCATAAGCCTTTGTGTTTTTAACTTCCATAATTACTACCCTCTTTTATGTTTTCTTTACATATAGAATACCATATAAAAGATTTACTTCAAAGTTTATGAGTAAATATAAAAAACGCTAGAAAATTTAAATCTAGCGTTTTTACTCTTTATCATTTTTAATTTTGACTTAAATATACGTTAATAAAATCTTGAAGATTTCCATCCATTACACTATTAACGTTCGATGTCTCGTAGTTAGTTCTATGATCCTTTACCATAGAATATGGGTGGAATACATATGATCTTATTTGACTTCCCCATCCCATGTCTTTAAGCTCTCCAGTTAAGTCTTCAATCTTTTCTTTATGAGCTCTTTCTTTTAATTCAATTAACTTTGCTTTAAGCATATTCATTGCTGTTTCTCTGTTTTGTATTTGACTTCTTTCATTCTGGCACTGTACTACTATTCCTGTTGGTATATGCGTAATTCTAACAGCTGATTCTGTTTTATTTACGTGCTGCCCACCTGCTCCACTAGCTCTATAAGTATCTGTCTTAAGATCAGCTGGATTTATTTCTATATCTTGTTCCTTCGTAAGTTCTGGTAATACTTCTACTGATGCAAAAGAAGTTTGGCGTTTACCATTGGCGTTATATGGTGAAATTCTTACCAATCTATGAATTCCTTTCTCAGCCTTAAGATATCCATATGCAAATTCACCTTCAACTCTTAGGGTAACACTTTTAACTCCAGCTTCATCTCCTGGTAAGTAATCTAGTGTCTCTAGCTTATATCCCCTACCTTCACAGTAACGAGTATACATTCTTAATAACATTTCTGTCCAGTCATTAGCGTCAGTTCCACCTACTCCTGTATGTAAAGTTAAAATTGCATTATTTCTATCATATTCTCCTGATAAAAGTATTTCTATTTTCAACTTTTCCACTTCATTGTTAAGCATATTAATTTCATTTATAGTCTCTTTTATAGTTTCTTCGTCATCTTCTTCTACGAGCTCTATTAATACTTCTATATCTTCTACCTTAGAAAAAAGTGAATTAAAATATTCTATTTTGTCCTTAACTCTTTTAGCTTCTTGAGTTATTTCTCCCGCTTTTGCTATATCATCCCAAAAGCCCTTTTCTTGCATATTTAATTCTAATTCCTGAAGCTTCTTACTTAAACCTGAAAGGTCAAAGTGAAGCCCCCATTTCCTCTAATATTTCTTTTATGACTTTAAATTTTGAAACAGCATTTTCTAACTCTAAAATCATCTACATCACCGCTTTCCAACATAATTTAAAGAAACTCAGCTTAGCTGAGTCTCTTATACTAATTATATATTCTTATATACTTGTTCTTCCATGACAATTTTTATATTTCTTTCCTGAACCACATGGACAAAGATCATTTCTTCCAACTTTCTTTTCCTTTTTAACTGGTTGTTTCTTTGTTTCTTCCTCTTCACCACCATGAGAAGCTCCTGTAACTTCTGCTACTCTTTCTCTTTCTGGTGCTTTTTCTACTCTTACATGGAATAACATTCTAACAGTTTCAAGTTTGATATTTTCGATCATTTCATCGAACATATTAGAACCTTCAAATTGATATGCTTGTGTAGGATCTTGTTGCTTATATGCTCTTAATCCTATACCTTGTTTTAAGTGATCCATACTATCAATATGATCCATCCACTTTGTATCTACTGCTCTTAATAAAATAATTCTTTCAACTTCTCTCATTTGCTCTTCGCCAAATTCAAGTTCTTTTCCAGCATATATCTCATTAGCTTTAGATAATAGAGCTTCTTTTATTTCATCATTTGAAAGTTTAGCTAATTCCTCTACAGTAAATGTTCCATGCGGAATACATATTTCCTCTAGATATGTTAATAAGTTCTTAACTTGTGTATCTATATCGTCTTCTACATTAGTTAAATGTGCATCCACAGAAGCATGAATAAGTTCTCTAGTCATATCCACAACTTCAGTCTTAACATTTTCACCTTCTAAAACTTCAGCTCTTTGTTTGTAGATAATTTCTCTTTGCATATTCATAACATCATCATATCCAAGTAATGTTTTTCTTATGTCAAAGTTATTTCCTTCTACTTTCTTTTGAGCATTTTCTATAGATTTTGAAACCATTTTACTTTCTATAGCTTCATCTTCTTTTAGACCAAGTTTGTCAACCATTGGTGCAATTCTTTCTGATCCAAATATTCTCATTAAATCATCTTCAAGAGAAATATAGAATCTTGAAGATCCAGGATCTCCTTGACGTCCAGATCTACCTCTTAACTGGTTATCTATTCTTCTTGATTCATGTCTTTCAGTACCTATTATTTTTAAACCGCCAAGTTCTGTTACACCTTCACCAAGTTTAATATCTGTACCTCTACCAGCCATGTTAGTTGCTATAGTAACCATTCCTCTTTCACCAGCATGAGTAATGATTTCCGCTTCTTGCTCGTGATACTTAGCATTAAGAACTTGATGAGGAATTCCTCTTTTCTTTAATAAAGATGAAAGTAGTTCAGATTTTTCAATACTTACAGTACCTACTAGAACTGGCTGACCTGCTTCATAAGTTTCAGCAATTTCTTCAACTACTGCCATAAACTTACCTAGTTCACTTTTATATACTAAATCTGGATGATCCATTCTTGCTATTGGCATATGTGTAGGTATTACTATAACATCTAAACCATAGATTTCTCTAAATTCTATTTCTTCTGTTAATGCAGTACCTGTCATACCAGAAAGTTTTTCATATATTCTAAAGTAGTTTTGGAATGTTATTGTTGCAAGAGTTTTAGATTCTCTTTCAACTTTAACTCCCTCTTTTGCTTCTATAGCTTGGTGAAGACCATCAGAATATCTTCTACCTTCCATAAGTCTTCCTGTAAATTCATCTACTATTATAACTTCTCCATCTTTAACCATGTAATCTTTATCTCTTTTCATTACATAGTTAGCTTTAAGGGCTTGAGTTATATAGTGCTGTAATTCCATATTCTCTGCATCAGCATAGTTTTGCACTTGAAATGCACCTTCTGCCATCTTAACGCCTTCTTCTGTTAACATCGCAGCATTTGCCTTTTCATCAATTGTATAGTGCTCTTCATGCTTTAGCTTTTTAACAAAGAAATCTGCTATCTTATAAAATTCAGTAGACTTTTCTCCTGCCCCTGAAATAATAAGTGGAGTTCTAGCTTCATCTATTAAAATTGAGTCAACCTCATCCACAATAGCAAAGTTTAACTTTCTTTGAACTCTTTCTTCTTTGTAAATTACCATATTATCTCTTAAGTAATCAAAACCAAACTCATTGTTTGTTCCATAAGTTATATCTGAATTATATGCTTCTCTTCTTTGATCATTATTAAGTTCATGAACAATAACCCCAGTTGTTAATCCAAGAAATTCATATACATTACTCATCCAGTCTCTATCTCTTTTTGCAAGGTAATCATTTACTGTAACTATATGAACCCCTTTTCCAGTTAAAGCGTTTAAATAAGCAGGTAAGGTTGCCACTAATGTTTTACCTTCACCAGTTTTCATTTCTGAAATTCTTCCTTGGTGTAATACAATACCACCAATTAATTGTTCTCTATAATGTTTAAGTCCAATTGTTCTCCAAGCTGCTTCTCTTACAACTGCAAAAGCTTCTGGTAAAATATGATCTAAAGATTCTCCATCTTCTTGTACTCTCTTTTTAAATTCATCAGTTTTTGCTCTAAGTTCTTCATTACTTAGTGCTTCCATCTCAGGTCCTAATGCATCTATCTTGTCAACTATAGGTTTAATTCTTTTTACTTCCCTATCGCTATAGCTTCCAAAGACTTTACTAATTATCCCCATATTTATCCTCACAATCTTCTATTTATTTTATAATTCTACCTATATATTATAGCATTGACTACACATTTTGCAAGGTTTTGGTCAATCCAATAATTATTTTATAATTTTCATATCATAATTTAAAAACTCAGCTTTCGCTGAGTTTTATTATAAATATAATTTTTTACATATGTTTTAAAATTCTGCTTCAATTAAACCATATTGTCCATCTTTTCTCTTATATACAACATTCATATCATTTGTCTCTCCATCTTGATATACAAAGAAATTATGTCCTAATAGTTCCATCTGTAAGATAGCTTCTTCAGTTGACATTGGCTTAACATTAAACCTTTTTGTCTTAACAACTTTAAATTCTTGTTCATCTTCTTCTGGAATTGATTCAAAGCTAACATATCTTAGTGAGTCAGCTCCACCATGAGCTCTTCTAGAAATTTTAGTTCTTTGTTTTCTAATTTGTCTTTCTAGTTTCTCTTCAACTAAATCTATTGACCTATATAAATCATCTGTTGATTCTTCTCCTCTAAGTATAATTCCATTAAAAGGAATGGTTACTTCGATAGTTTGTCTATTCTTTTGTACACTTAAGGTTGCTCTAGCTTCAACATCTGGATTAAAATACTTTCCTAATTTGGAAATTTTCTTTTCAACAGTGTCTTTTAAGGCTTGTGTTAATTCAATATTTTTTGCAATTACAGTTACTTTCATAAGGTCAACCCCCTCTTATACTTTAACTCTTATATTAAGAATTAAGTACTTGTTTGTTAATATTATTTTACAATTATTTTTACATAATATCAATACAAATTTTCTGAATTTACAGAATATTTGGTGAGTTTAGGTTGTGAAATCTCCTTTTTTCTTGCTTTTTCCCCTTTATAGGACATTTATTTACGTATATTACACTAAATAAAAAAACAGCCTTTAATAGGCTGTTATCTAACATTATATATTGTAATAAAGCTAGCTGACCTGGTCTTTGACCCCACACTCGCCTGCTGGAACTTTTGCTACCCGGAATTAACCTCTCACTACTAGCTCTCTCAATTTCAAAATTGGCAGGACTTACTTCTATACCGCACCATGCTCATTAAAACTTTGTTTAACTTACGTGGATCGTTTTGCCTGCGACTGGCATCGACTTTCAACCACAAACCTAGCTTTATTCTCTTTCTATTATAGCTTGCTTTTTGCAATAGTCAATATTTTTACTTCTTTAGCCCCACTTTTTTTCAATTCTCTAGCGCATGATATTACAGTTGCTCCTGTTGTAAAAATATCATCAATAAGAATTATTTTCTTTCCTTTAATATTATCTATACCATTGGTATAAAAGGCACCTTCTACATTTTTAAAGCGTTCCTTTTTTGTAAGCTTTTTTTGTTCTCCTATATTTTTCTTCTTAGCTAATAATGGAGAAATAGGTATGGAATAATACTTTCCTAAGCCTTTGGCCAAGTATAAGCACTGATTAAACCTTCTTTTTTTCTCTTTATCTTTGCTTAGTGGCACATAGGTTATGACATCTCCCTTGATATTCCATTCTTTCATACCTTCTATTAATAAACCTATTAAAAAATTTCCAGTATAAAATTCTCTCTTCTCTTTAAAATTTATTATTAATGTTTTTAACTCTTTGGTGTAATATACACATGAATGGATAGTATATATATTTTGTCTATATTCCCTTATCTCAGGACTAGTTACTTTTATTAATTTCTTTTTGCATACATCACATATAACTTCCTCTTCTTCTAGTCTTCCACAAATAGGGCATTTATCATTTTTAGGATAAATAACTATTAGAAGACATTCAAAAAGGTATTTTAGTATAGCTTTTATTGCTTTTCCCATACTAATTTATTTAACTCTCTTGTTATCTCCTTTGCTTTTTCCATTGACGATGTAATTTCATTGGCCACTAAAATTATCTCACCAAATTCACAATTTCTATAACCAACTTTTCCACAAAGAAAAACTATTTTTTTATAATCAAACCTGCTTTCATGAGCTTTCAATACTATTACATCAATATTCCCAAAGGTTTTTAATGATTCCCCAATATATTCGGTAATTATCATTACCGGTTCTTTTGGATTAGTTATTCTCTTTTCAAATTTTTTTATTTCATCTTGTTCGCTAAACCTGATTACAGTTACATCTGAGAAAATAGAAATTTTATTTTTATAAAGCTCATAAACTTTATCCGCTGTATCTTTACTAGGAGTATGGATTACAACTCTTCTTCCGTTCTCTTTAAACCATTTAAAATATTCATATAATAAGTAGGGAATATCTTCTTCAAGATTAATTCGAGTAGTAATGAATCTCGGTTCAATCATTGGATAAGAATTAAGAATACCTCCTAATTCAAGCTTTTGTATATTATTAAATACATTCTCTATTGAATAGATAATAATTTTATTAGTAAATCTATATATTCTTTCGATTCTCTCTGTTATTTGTAATTTTGAACAATTTGAAAAGCTAGTTATATCATCATAAATTATTAACTCAATTTCTTCTTTTAATACATCTATATTGGAAGAATTTATAAAATACAGCACCCCATTTTCTATTGTTCCATTCAATTTTTTTACATAAGAATATCTTATATCGCCTAAGTGTTCTTTAATATATTCAATTAACTCCCAATTATTGTCATACCCATTAATGATATAAACAACCTTTTTATTCTTTTTTAACAAACTAAATATTATCTCTGAAAATAGGATGGAGCTATTATATGGTCGAGAAATAATATTTAGCATTTTATTTCCTTCTCTGGCATACCATGAATTAATTTTATTTTTAGCAAAATTCAATTCTTTCAAATTCTTTTTTTCTTCTTCCATCTTATTTATCCTCTCTTGAATATATTCAAGTTATTAGTTGAACTTAAAACCCTAATGTTGAGTTACTCTACGTATTAATAAACGCCTCATGAGAAATTATATCTTTAATTCTATATTTTAAAGATGAGAATCTTTCCATAGATTTAGTATTTTCAATCATAAACTTTAAGGCCTTAACTGATCCTACTATAACTACTAATTCTTTGGCCCTTGTAATACCTGTATATAATAAATTTCTATTCATTAAAAATGGAGATCCCATATATGAAGGTATTATTATTACAGGGAATTCACTTCCTTGACTTTTATGAATTGTAATTGAATATGCTAAATCCAGTTCATCTAGAAATATAAAATCATATACAACTTTTCTTTCTTCTTCAAATACTACTGTCAAAGTTTTTTCTTCCTCATCTATTGAATGAATAAATCCCATATCCCCATTAAAAACGCCTACTCCTTCTGGTTCCCCAGCTCCACCTATCCTCTTCCATTTTAAAGTGTAGTTATTCTTTGTTTGCATCACCTTGTCACCAACGCGAAAAACCCCTTCTTTTAATGCCTTTTCCTTTTTATTAAAAGCAGGTGGATTTAGTATTTGCTGTAACTGTGTATTTAAATTACTAACACCCAATAATCCTTTTTTCATTGGTGAAAGAATTTGAAGATGCTTAAGCTTATCCCATTCGCTATTAAATTTAGGTAATCTTACATTTACAAGCTCTATTAAAGTTGATAACACTTTATCTAAGGATTCTTCTTTTATAAAAAAGAAATCCTTATCCCTATCATTTAATAGTGGCATTTCGCCTTGATTTATTTTGTGAGCATTTACTATTATCATGCTCTCATTTCCTTGTCTAAATATCTCTTTAAGTCTTATTACTTCCGTAAATTCACTTTCAATTAAATCCTTAAGTACATTTCCAGGGCCTACTGAAGGCAATTGATCTACGTCTCCAACAAATATTACTCTAGTTCCAACTTTAATAGCCTTTAATAATAAATTCATTACCATTACATCAATCATAGATGCTTCATCTATAATTACTACATCAGCTTCAAGTGGACTAGATTCATCTCTGCCAAAAAAGCTCCTTTCTTCTTCATCAGAAATACCCATTTCCAATAGTCTGTGAATAGTTTTAGCTTCCTTTCCAGTAGACTCACTCATTCTTTTAGCGGCTCTGCCAGTTGGGGCACCTAATACTACTTTATATGCTGACTTTTCAAAAATACTAATTATACATTTAATAATAGTAGTTTTTCCTGTTCCTGGCCCCCCTGTAATTATTTCTATTCCATTTGTAAATGCCCCCATTATGGCATTTTTTTGTGATGGTGCGAATTTAATATCATTAGCGCTTTCAAATCTTGATATTTCATATTCTATATCTGTATTTATTTTTTGGAAGTTTGCAACTGACAGGGTCAATATTCTTTTAGTTATACCTATTTCGCAATAATAATAAGGTAGAGTAAAAACACATTCCTTATCCTGTATTTTTTCTAAAACTAACTTTTGAGCTGCACAAGAATTAATTAAATTCTGAGTTATCACTTCCTCAGAAACAGTCAAAACTTCCCTTCCCTCTTTTATCAACTTTTCTTTTGGCATATATGTATTTCCATTTGCACAAAATTCATTAATTACATACTTTATTCCACTCTCTATTCTAAATGGAGAATCTGCCTCAATTCCAATACTTCTAGCAATTTTGTCTGCTGTTTTAAATCCTATTCCTGAAATTTCTTCACAAAGCAGGTATGGGTTCTCCTTAACTGCTGCAATAGAATCACTTCCAAGTGTTTTATATATTTTAATACACTGATTGGTAGTAACTCCATGACTTTGAAAAAAAATAATTATATTCTTTAGTTCCTTTTGCTCTTCATATGACTCTTTTATTAGAAGAAACTTTTTCTCTCCAATTCCTTCAATTTCTCTTAATCTATCTATATTCTTGTCTAAAATATCTAAAGACTCTTCACCAAATTTAGCAATAATTTTCTTTGATGTAATTGGCCCAATTCCATATATTACACCTGAAGATAAGTATTTTTCAATGCCTTCAACTGTATTAGGCACTATTTCTTCACATTCCTCTATCTTTATTTGTCTTCCAAAGCTCGGGTGCAAGACCCACTCTCCTTTTATCTTTAAGTTTTGTCCTTCCTTAATATAAGGTACAACACCTACTGCTGTAAAAGTTGTGGTTCCATTTGAAAGCTTTGCAACCATATATCCATTATCTTCGTTATGAAAAACTATACTTTCCACAACTCCACTTACTTCTTCCATAACATCTCTCCTGCTTAAGTATAACTATAGGGTTTTTCATGAGAAACTTAATTTATTAATTAAACATAAAACCCTATATAATTCAACTATTTAACTTATATATTATTTATCAAAGAATTATATATACTAAGATTATACCACAATTTATACTATTTAAATCGCTCTTTAATAGTTGACTGAAATAGTATTTGAAGCTATTCTATTTTTAGGGGGTGACATTAATGTTAATTAAAAATGTCAATATAATTTACTTAGATAAAATTGAAAAAGGTTCTGTTCTTATTGAAGACGGAAAAATAAAATCACTAAATCCCTCAAGCTATGATACTAATGAAATAATCGATGGCGAAGGATTATATCTATCTGCTGGATTTATAGATGTTCATATCCATGGTGCTGGTGGTTATGACACAATGAACGGCACCTTTGAAGCTATAAATGAAATAGCTAAAAATATAGTAAAGCATGGAACAACATCCTTTACTCCAACCACAATGACAGTAGCAGTTGAAGATATTCATAAATCAATGGAAGCAATATCATATGCTAAGACTCATGGTACTGATGGAGCAAATGTCTTAGGTGCTCACTTAGAAGGGCCTTTTATTAGCCCACAAGCTATAGGTGCACAAAATCCTAACTTCTTACAAAAACCATCAATTGAAACATATAACAATATGGTTAGTGGATTTGAAGATGCAGTTACTTCTATTACAGTTGCACCAGAAGTTGATGGTGCTCTTGAATTGATATCTTACTTAAATTCTAAAGGAGTAAGAGTTTCAGTTGGTCATACAAAAGCAACTTATAATGAAGTGGTTTCTGGTATCAAGGCTGGAATTTCTCATTCAACTCATTTATTCAATGCAATGACTGGACTACATCATAGAGAACCAGGAGCTATTGGTGCAATTTTTGATACGGATATTACTACAGAAACTATCTCTGATGGAATTCACATTGCTTACCCATCTCTAAGAGTGGCTTACAAAACTAAAACTACAGATAAGGTTTTATTAATTACTGATGCAATGGAAGCTTGTTGTATGCCTGAAGGAGAATATTCCTTAGGAGGTCAGCCTGTTTTTGTAAAGGATGGTGCTGCTAGACTTGAAAATGGAGCATTAGCAGGTTCAATCTTAACTCTTGATAAAGCTGTTAAGAATGTTTTTGATAATTCTAATTATCCTTTGTATGAAGTTGTTAAAATGGCTACTTATAATCCAGCTAGACACTGCAAAGTTGATAATAAAAAAGGCTTAATCAAAGAAGGTTTTGATGCAGATTTAGTTTTATTTGATGATAATATTAATATTAAATATTCAATTGTAAACGGAAAAATTATATTTAAAGCATAACAAACAAATACCCCCAGAATGTCAGTGACATCCTGGGGGTATTTCATTGTAAAAAACTATTACTTTAATTTTTTATTATAGTAAAGTTTTTATTTCTTCAACTCTGTTTAATTCTTCCCATGGAAGGTTTAAATCTGTTCTTCCAAAGTGACCATAAGCAGCAGTTTGCTTAAATATTGGTCTTCTTAAGTCTAGATCTCTTATTATAGCAGCTGGTCTTAAGTCGAAAACCTTATTTATGATTTCTACTATCTTATCATCAGCTATTTTTCCAGTGCCAAAAGTATCAACTTCTATAGAAACTGGTTTTGCAACTCCAATCGCATATGCTAATTCTATTTCCAATTTAGTTGCTACACCTGCAGCAACTAAGTTTTTAGCTACCCATCTTGCAGCATAAGCAGCACTTCTATCAACCTTAGTTGGATCTTTACCAGAGAATGCTCCACCACCGTGTCTTCCGTATCCACCATAGGTATCAACAATAATTTTTCTTCCTGTTAGCCCAGAATCTCCTTGTGGTCCTCCAATAACAAATCTTCCAGTTGGATTTATGTAATATTTTGTTTCACCGTCTAATAATTCAGCAGGTATAACAGCTTTAATTACATGTTCAATCATATCTGTTTTTATTTGTTCTTGAGTTACCTCTGGTCCATGTTGAGTTGAAATAACTATTGCATCAATTCTTTTAACTTTATCTCCATCATACTCAACTGTTACTTGAGTCTTTCCATCTGGTCTTAAATATTCTAATGTACCATTCTTTCTTACTTCTGATAATCTTCTTGAAAGTCTATGAGCCATTGCTATCGGTGCAGGCATAAATTCTGGAGTTTCATTTGTTGCAAATCCAAACATCATACCTTGGTCTCCAGCACCAACTGCATCAATCTTGTCCATATCCCCTTCTCTTGATTCAAGAGCCTCATCAACACCTTGTGCTATATCTGAAGATTGTTCGTCTATTGTAGTTAATACTGCACATGTTTCGCAGTCAAAGCCAAATTTTGCTCTATCATATCCAATCTCTTTTACTGTTTTTCTTACGATTTTAGGAATGTCCACATAACATGATGTAGATATTTCTCCCATTACCATAACCATACCTGTAGTAACAGTAGTTTCACAAGCTACTCTTGCATATGGATCTTTAGAGATAATGTCGTCTAATATTGAATCCGAAATTTGATCACAGATTTTATCTGGATGTCCTTCTGTAACTGATTCTGAAGTAAATAATCTTTTCATTTTTTTCTCCTTTCATTTAAAACAATACTCAGACTTTATTTTTCCAAAAAATAAAGTCTCCTCGATAAGAAGAGACTAATAATACTATTCTCTCTCTTATCTCGCAGAAATATAAATCCTGCAGGAATTGGCACCTTGTGTACACACAGGTTGCCGGGTTTCATCGGGCCCTTTCCCTCCGCCTCTCTTGATAAGAGTTATTTATTTTTACGCTATATGATTCTAACACTTTATATTATGTATGTCAATATAAAATAAGTCTATATAAAAATTATTTTTAATAACTTATTTTATTATTCTTTTAAATAAAAAAAGTAGACAAATGTCTACTTTTGGTGGAGGAGGACGGATTCGAACCATCGAAGCGATCACGCAACAGATTTACAGTCTGCCCCCTTTGGCCACTCGGGAACTCCTCCATATAATGGAGCTGGCAATAGGAATCGAACCTACAACCTGCTGATTACAAGTCAGCTGCTCTACCGTTGAGCCATGCCAGCATATTATTAATTTTTTATAGTTATAATGGTGGGCACAACAGGGTTCGAACCTGTGACCCCCTGCTTGTAAGGCAGGTGCTCTCCCAGCTGAGCTATGCGCCCTTATTTGTAAAAAATGATTAATTATTTGGTGGAGGAGGACGGATTCGAAACATCGAAGCGATAACGCAACAGATTTACAGTCTGCCCCCTTGGTCCACTCGGGAACTCCTCCATATAATGGAGCTGGCAATAGGAATCGTACATTCAACCTGCTGATTACAAGTCAGCTGCTCTACCGTTGAGCCATGCCAGCATATTATTAATTAATCATTATACACTTTATTATGAATACTATTTACAAATTATATACTATTCATTATTTACCTAACTACGTTGACCGACAATGAATAGTATAAGGGGATAACAAATAAGTTTCAACCCCTATATTTACTCATATAGCAAAATTAACTCTCTATTCCTTCATTATCCTTTATTATCCTTGTAATATATCTACTATATCAATAATCTCACATTTCTACAATAAGTTCAAGCTTCAGCATAGAAATTATAAAACCCAACTATTAAAATAGCATTTTATGTATCAATGTATTGCTCAATCTTGTCTGTATTTATATATGGATTAAGAATCCCCTTAACTTCGTTATATTCATTAGAATTTAGTCTACTTTTAAGTATCCTAAAAATTTCTTTTGCTCCATTAACTTCATCGTCAGATGCTAGTATCTGTTTAATCCTTGCAAAATCAAAGCTAGATAAGCGTTTTGCATAAAATAATAATTTAGCTTTGCTTGTCAAAGACATCTTACTTTCAATTGTACTCTTATCAACTTTAAATATCATTGCTGCTGTTAAAGCATCATCTTCATTATCTTTTACTTTCTTACTATTATCTGTGTAGCTTTTTTCAGGTATTACTTCCCCTTTGTCATCTTTGTCATCTTTGTCCTCTTTTTCTGCTTTTTTAGCTGGTTCCTCTTGTGTTTTAACATCTTCCTTTTTTGTTTCTTGTTTAGTACTTTTTTCAGAATTTGCTACCTTTTTTTCTGAAGTTTGCTTATTCACTTGTACACTGCTACCTTTTTCATTTTCGTTATTTAAAGGCTTCAATATAAAATACACACTAACAGCTGTAGCAATAATAACAATTATAGTTAGAATCTTTTTATTCATTTAATCACCTCACACTATTTAGTTTTATTGCCACTTTTTTATGTATTTATACTTTTTTTAATAAATTTAATATTCCCTTCATATATAGTATAGTACCTTTTAAATTTCTACTTAGGTTATACTTTTATTTCAGTTTTAAGAAAGGGGAATTTCTTTGAATAAGGTTAAAGTCTCATATAAAGACCCTATGTCCTATTATGAACTGGCATACTTTTTAAAAGATTATATTAATAATGAAACCATAATAATATGTATAGGTACAGATAAATGTATTGGGGATTGCCTTGGCCCAATGGTTGGAACCCTATTAATTGACACCTTACTTCCTATCCCTGTATACGGAACCTTAAACTCACCTATTCATGCATTAAATATAGACGACAAGCTTCAGGAGATATATGTAAAGCATCCTAACGCCTTAATTATAGGTATTGATGCCTGTCTTGGTGATACTGATTCTGTGGGTGAAATACACGTGAGAGATTACCCGATTCATCCTGGGAAAGGCGTAGGAAAAAAACTTCCTAAAGTAGGGGACGTCTCAATTATTGGTATAGTCGATACAAGTAATAATTCCGAAATTTTTTCAAATAGATCAATTCGACTATCCCTTATATTTGAAATGTGTAAAGTTATTGTTAAAGGAATTGTTCATAGTTATTATCTTTCATCAAGCACAAAATAAAAAATGGTCTAAAAAGTAAAAAAAGTTAATAGTTAAAGTACTAAATTATTAGTTATTACTTTAACTATTAACCTCAAAAATTTTAAAAAACTTAAAGGATGGTTAAAAAATCGTCAAAAAAGAATATAGTACTGATATTGCTAAAACCCTTTAATCATCCTTAATCTTTCATTTTAGTATATTACTATGCTCTTTGCACTTCATTTTCGATAGCTTCTGTATTATTCTTGTTTATACTTGCAAGAACCTTTCCCGATCCTAATACAACACATTCTACAGTATCATTTGCAATGTATACTCTAACTCCAGTCTCAAACTCTATTAACTTATCTAATCCATGTAATAAAGCTCCTCCGCCGGTCATTAATATTCCCTTGTCAATAATATCTGCTGCCAACTCTGGTGGAGTTTTTTCTAAAACATCATGAATTTTATCAACTATTAATCTGACAGGCTCTTCAAGTGCACTAACTAACTCCTCAGTTGTAACTTCTATGTTATCTGGTAATCCAGTAACAAGATTTCTACCCCTTACAGTTGCTGTTTCGTTTCTAGCACCTTTTAAAGCTGATGCTGCCAAGATTTTAACTTCTTCTGCTGTTTTTTCTCCAATCATTAATTTGAATTTATTTCTTATATACCTAATAATAGCTTCATCAAATCTATCTCCAGCTACTTTAATTGATGCTCTTACAACTACTCCCTTTAGAGATATTACAGCGATATCAGTTGTTCCTCCACCTATATCTATAACCATAGAGCCACTTGGTTCAGAAATATCCAAACCTGCACCTACTGCAGCTGCAAGTGGTTCCTCTATTAGATAAACAGATTTTGCTCCTGAATTTTTTGCTGCATCAATAACAGCTCTCTTTTCTACCTCTGTTGCCTGTGATGGTATACACACCATAACCTTTGGAGCAGAGATTTTTCTTTTTCCACAACTCTTTTGAATAAAATGTCTTAACATTTTCTCAGTAATATCATAATCAGAAATTACACCATTTCTTAGTGGACGTACTGCAACTATATTACCAGGTGTACGACCTATCATTTTTCTTGCATCTTCTCCTACAGCTAAAACTTTATTTGTATTTTTATCTACTGCCACAACTGAAGGCTCTTTTAATATTATTCCTTTTCCCGCCATATAAACTAGAACTGTTGCTGTACCTAGGTCAATAGCAAGATCAGTTCCCATTCTCCAAAACCACATTCCATATTCACTCCTAAAATGATTTGATTATATAACTTGTATTATTTTTCTACAATTTATACCCATTCTAATTATAATATGGAATTATGTTTTTATTCAATAGCCTTGTACTTTAATTTTGTAGCTTTTCCACCTCTTATATGTCTTTCTGCTTTATTTAAATCTAAAATATTTTTCGCTTCTAACGCTATAGTAGGATTTATTTTAGGCAAACGTTCTGTCATATCCTTATGAATAGTACTTTTGCTCACACCAAACACCTTAGCTGTTTTTCTAATTGTCGCTTTTGAATCAATTATATATTGCGCCACCTCTAGTACTCTTTCTTCAATGTAGTCTTTCAAAACGAGGCTCCTCCTTAATTCGATATATTTATTAATATGCATTATTTTTTCTTTAAATTCCTTAGAAATCAGCCATTTTCATAGATAAAATGACTGATTTCACATTAGGTAAAGTTTTACTAGCTTTTTAAAGTTATATACTTTAATGGATCCACTTGTTCACCTTTTGAATCTATTATCTGAAATTGTAAATGATCGCCCTCTTCTTTATTAGTAAGTTTTTTAGCTGTATCGCCAACTTTACCAATTACACTTCCTTGAGTGACTTTATCATTTTTCTTAACTTTAATATCAGAATCTAAGTTAGCATATTTACTCTTTAATCCATTTGAATGCTTAATCACAACATACCAACCACTTAAATCTCCATCTTCATTTCCAATTTCATCTACAACACCATCAGCTGCAGCAACTACAGTACTACCAACTTTTCCTGCAATATCTATTCCCTTAATGCTGTCATATTTGTTTGTATCAACCTTTACTAGTGAAACTCCATAAGTAAATTTTCTTAATAAAGTTCCATCTAGTGGTTTAACAAACTGAACACTACTTGTAGATGATACATTTTGAGTTTTTCCTGTAGTACCTTTATTGGTTTGACTTTTTGTATCTTGAGTATTCTTAACTTGTTCAGCATTATCAATTTTATTAGTTCCACCAGAATTATTTATGTTAATAGGCAGATCTTGAGAATTTTCAGCTACTGGAGGATTAGTATTCTCCTTAGCTTTTCTAATTGATATTGC
Source organism: Clostridium sp. 'White wine YQ' (assembly GCF_028728205.1). Lineage (NCBI taxonomy): Bacteria > Bacillati > Bacillota > Clostridia > Eubacteriales > Clostridiaceae > Clostridium > Clostridium sp. 'White wine YQ'. Next base: position 79,006 of record NZ_JAQYUU010000001.1, on the reverse strand, counting down.
AGCTGCACTAGCAATAACACATAAACACACAAAAAGGACTACGTAAAAACTCTCCTTTCTAAGTAGGTTTTTTAATTTTTGAAATTTACTTTGTTTATCCAATATGAACACCTCCATTTCGTAGTCTGTCCTTATATACATAAAAAAATACATTTATTCCAGTAAATATTTTCCTCTTTTTTCTACATTTTTCTCCAAAATAAAAAGGCTGATAAAACCTTTAACGAAACTCAATTTATAGAGCTTAATTAAATCTCTTATCAACCTAATTATTTACACTTTTTATATTGAATAAACTTACTTATCGTTTATTTACTTATTTTAACTTCAGATACGTGCTTTAATTCTATTCCTTTATAATAATGTTTTAAAATCTCTTCATATTTCACTCCGCTCTTCGCCATCACATTTGCACCCCATTGACTCATACCGACTCCATGTCCATATCCAAAGTTCTGTATTTCTATTCCTTTACTTGAAAATGAAATGGTGAAATTGGCTGAATTTAAAGATAGCAAACTTCTAAACTCAGTGCCCTTTATAGTTACTCCCCCTACTTTTATTTCATTTACCGAACCTCCCGGATTTTTGCTAATAATTTTTACTGCATCTTTTATATTATTAATAGTTAGTTTAGCATCTTTATACTTGTTATTAATTTTCTCCACAAATTCTTTACTGTTAATAATAGTACTTGATTTAAACTTTGGTGCTACTTCTTCCCCTGGAGAATCTACCGATTGAAGATATGGTAAAGCTGTTGAGAGAACTGCTTCAGCATCCTCAGTCTTTCCCCAACTTGTAGAAAAAAATTGTGGATATAGTACTAACTCTCCATTGTATGTTAACACTTTTCCTTTTGTAGCAGAAACTGCATCCTGAAGTTTCTTCCAGTATTCTTCTGATTTATCTTTGTCCCATTTACTTACTCTATCTTCTTTACTCATAAAGACTTGACAATGAACAGTATCACATACATCTGCTCCTTTTGCTTCAGTGCAAGGATATAAAATCCGTTTCATCGCAAAAGTTCTTGCCGCTACAGCTTGAGCTTTTAACGCTTCTTCATCGAATGCTGCTGGCATTTCTCCTGATAAAACGCCTAAGACATAGTCCTCTAAATCAACTTTTTCAGTTGTTCCTGTCTTAGTTTTATATACAGTTATTTTTGAGAAATCTTTACCTTCAACTTGTTTATATTCTTCTTTGCCAAACTTATCAAAATTTAAAGAATTTAAAGGAATCTTCCCCCATACAAGAATTATACTAGGAACAAATATTAAAACTAGTATTGGTAAAAGGAAAATCATTATTTTTTTTGATATTTCAATATTTATTTTTTTAAATCTCATAACCCCCACCTATATATTGTTTTACATAATAAATATACGCGGTAGAGTCTACTTTTATTCAAATATTAATTCTTCATATTGAAAATAAAAAAGGCCTAATCAGCCTTTTCTATAAGATTAAAATTTCTAAAGATTTTTATTAAATACCACTTTTTCATTTCATAATTAATAAAAGTCTATATAAATTTTATATTCTATTTTAAAAACATACTCTTTAGTAATTATATATTAATTCTTTCTATGTTTGCCCCTAATTTTCTAAGCTTCTCTTCAATGTTAACATAGCCCCTATCAATATGATATATATCACTTATATCTGTATAGCCATCTGCAGCTAATCCTGCCAAAATCATTGCAGCGCCCGCTCTTAAATCTGTTGCTTTAACTTCTGCTCCGGTTAATCTTTCTACACCTTCAATAATAGCTGTTCTCCCATCAATTTTAATACTTGCACCCATTCTTATTAGTTCTTGTACATGCATAAATCTATTTTCGAAAACTGTTTCTGATATAATACTCGATCCTTTAATCAATGTTAACAAACTCATCATTTGCGCCTGCATATCTGTTGGGAATCCTGGATATGGTAAAGTTTTTATATCTACTGGCTTTAGTATTCCTCTTCCATCTACTATCATTTTTTCATTTTCAAGAATGTCTATACTAACTCCACACTCTTTTAATTTTTCTATTATAGGTCGTAAATGTTCTTCATTTACTCCATTGATTTTAATCTTACTTTTAGTTATTGCTGCTGCTACCATAAATGTTCCTGCTTCAATCCTATCATATATAGGTCTATACACTACTGGTCGTAATTCATCTACCCCATCAATGGTAATTTTTCCTTGACCTGCACCATATATTTTAGCACCCATTGAATTTAAGAAATTCGCTAAATCCCATATTTCTGGTTCTTCTGCAGCATTTTCAATTATTGTAGTGCCTTTTGCATACACTGCTGCCATCATTATATTTTCTGTTGCTCCAACAGATGGAAAATCCAAATATATTCTATTCCCTATTAATTTTGATGCTTTTGCCTCTACAAATCCATGTCCTATAGAAATATCAGCACCTAAAGCCTTAAACCCTTTTAAATGAAGGTCTATTGGTCTTGTACCTATATTACATCCACCTGGATGTGATAATTTTGCATGACCAAACTTAGTTAACATTGGACCCATTATTAGAAAGGATGCCCTCATCTTTTTTATTAGTTCACTATTTGCACTATTTGGTATAAGATTCTTTGTATCAATAGTTAACTCTCTTTTTACTTCATTTATTTCTACTGATGCATTTAATTCTTTTAAAACATCACATATTACATAAACATCTTCTAATAAAGGTGCTTCCTTTATTATATTTTTATCTCCACATAGTATACATGCTACAATTATTGGGAGAACAGAATTCTTCGCAGAACTTATTTCAACTTCACCTTCTAAAGTACTTCCACCTTTTACTCTGATTTTTTCCATATTATCCTCCATGAATTATTGTTAATATGTTGATATTATTATTGGTTCACCAATAATAATGTAGGATTTTTTTTCATATGTGCAAATAGCGAAGTTTATAGTACTATTTCCTAATTCTGCTTCCCCTGTATATCCATTATTAATTTTCAATAACGAATATTCCTTGATTCCTAGAGATTTCAACTGCATATTTAATGTTTTTTTCATATCTTCTTCTATTTCTATTCTACCCTTAATTTCTTGAAAATATCTCAAATCAAATGCTTTTTCCTTTAGGAGATAGTTTATATTTTTTTTAACTGCTTCTAAGTTTTCCTTTTTATTCTTAGTCGAAAATATTATTCTAAAACTACTTTTATTTTCATTAAAAACTTGTATTTCCATATCGAAGTTTTGGGAATTGATTTTTAAAATCTTAGAATTAGCTGATTTTTCACTTGTTAATGTACCATTATAATCATTTGAGATATTTTTAAATAGATACTCACTTAAAGTCTCATACTTTTCATTGCTTTTTCCTTCAATCACTAAGCTTCTCTCAACTTCATTATGACTCTCTAAAAACACATTTTGTAAACTTTGAAAACCCTGACATTTTAAATTATAAAAATTTAAAAAGGTTAAGAGAGAAGTTAGGAAAAGCACCAATAACTTTATTTTATTCTTGCACTTCATGATACCCCCTACCTTTCTTCTAAATTATGGTCAAGGTATTCATTTCCTATTCAATTTTTTTGTATATTAATAAAAAGATTAATTTATTATATATTACAGTATATTAACACTCTCAATATATGTGAATATTTTCCATAAACATCACATATATATGCTGTAAAAATATTAAATTAATAAAAAGTAAAAAAACACCCCCAGAACAATTCCTGTTCTGGGGGTATCTTTTCTAAAGAAAACCTGCAAGATTTTCAAATTATAATACTATAGACAAATAAGTAAGTCCTATATAATAATTAGAATAAAGTATCATCTAATTATTTTTTTATGCTTAATCTTATTAACGCTCTTTGTAATGAAACCTCAGCTCTATGTTTATCATATTCTTCAGATTCATCTAATCTGTTTTCTGCTCTTTCTTTAGCTCTTTCAGCTCTTTCTACATCTATATCTTCTGGCCATTCTGCTGCATCACAGCAAAAAATCAGTTGGTTATTTTCGAATGAAACAACACCACTAGATGTAAATAGTTCTCTTTCTTTTCCTGATTCATCATAAAATACAGTTTTGCTTGGAACAGTAACAACCACTATAGGGGTATGATTAGCATACATCTCTAAGCTACCATTGCTAGTTGCTATAAGAGTTTTAGATGCTTCTCCCTCATACATAATTTTATCAGGAGTTACTATTTTTAAAGTATAATTAGTTGACATAATACTTCGCCCCTTTACAGATTACTATTTGCTAGCAATCTCTTTAGCCTTTTCTACTGCCTCTTCAATTGTTCCAACAAATAAGAATGCTGATTCAGGAAGATCATCATGTTTTCCTTCTAAGATTTCTTTAAAGCCTCTAACTGTTTCAGATACTGGAACATATTTACCTACCATACCAGTAAATTGCTCAGCAACTGTAAATGGTTGAGATAAGAATCTTTGAACTTTTCTTGCTCTACCAACAACAAGTTTATCTTCTTCTGAAAGTTCATCTACTCCAAGTATTGCTATAATATCTTGAAGTTCTTTATATCTTTCAAGAATATGTTTAACTTTTGAAGATACTTCGTAATGTTCTTTACCAACAACTCTTGGATCAAGAATTCTTGATGTTGAATCTAGTGGATCAACTGCTGGATAAATACCAAGCTCTGATATACTTCTTGAAAGAACTGTAGTTGCATCCAAGTGAGTAAATGTTGTTGCTGGAGCTGGGTCTGTTAAATCATCTGCAGGTACATATACTGCTTGAACTGATGTAATAGATCCACTTTTTGTTGAAGTGATTCTTTCTTGTAAAGCACCCATTTCAGTAGCTAATGTTGGTTGGTAACCAACTGCTGAAGGTATTCTTCCAAGTAACGCTGAAACTTCTGATCCAGCTTGTGTAAATCTAAATATATTATCTATGAATAGTAAAACGTCTTGGCCTTGATCTCTGAAGTATTCTGCCATTGTAAGTCCTGTTAACGCAACTCTCATTCTAGCACCAGGTGGTTCATTCATTTGTCCAAATACTAATGCAGTTTTATTAATAACCCCTGAATCCTTCATTTCATGATAAAGGTCATTACCTTCTCTTGATCTTTCTCCAACTCCTGTAAACACAGATAAACCACCGTGTTGTTTAGCTATGTTGTTTATAAGTTCTTGGATTAGAACTGTTTTACCAACTCCAGCTCCTCCAAATAGACCTATTTTTCCACCTCTTTGATATGGAGCAATTAAATCTATTACTTTTATTCCTGTTTCAAACATTTCTGGTTCTACAGATTGTTCTTGGAATGTTGGAGCTGGTCTATGAATTGGGTATAAATTCTCTGAACTTACATCACCTTCATTATCGATTGTTTTACCTAAAACGTTAAATAGTCTTCCTAAAACTTTCTCACCTACAGGAACGCTTATTGGCTTTCCAGTATCATAAGCATCCATACCTCTTCTTAAGCCTTCTGTAGCTTCTAAAGCTATAGCTCTTACGATATCGTCGCCTGTATGTTGTTCAACTTCTGCTATTACCTTATGATCCCCACTTACAATCTCAATTGCATTGTATATGTTCGGAAGGGCATCGGTATCGAATTTTATATCTACTACTGGTCCAATTACTTGAACCACTTTCCCGATAGTACCAGGCATTAGATTACCTCCTTACTATTTTTGCGCTTCAGCTCCTCCAACAATTTCGGATATTTCCTGAGTTATAGCGCCTTGTCTAATTCTATTATATTTTGTATTTAGTGCATCTAATAAATCATCTGCATTCTTAGTTGCTCCATCCATTGCACTCATTCTTAAGCTTTGTTCACTCGCTTTTGAATTAAGCATGCAATTAAGAATTAATGATTTTAAGTAGACTTCCAAAGTTCCTTCTAAAACTTCATCTATACTAGGTTCTGCCAATAAAGTTAAATTGCCTTTGCTACTTTTCTCCAATGGAAGTAACTTTATATTTTTTAATTCCTGCTTAACCGGAGAAATGAAATCAGTGTATATCATTCTTATTCCTGATATTTTTCCTTCTCTATAAAGCTTTATAGCATGTTCATATACTATTTTAGCTTCCTTAACAGTTGGCACATCAGGTATTTCAACGTATTCTGCTACTGTCTCATAGCTGTATTTCTTTAAATAGCCTAAGCCTTTTTGACCTACAACCATAACTTTTGCATCAGGTACTCTTGAAGCCTCACTTGCAAAGAAAGATACAGTATTTCCATTATATCCTCCACACAAACCTGAGTCTGATGTCATAAGAATGTATAAAATGGCTCCTTCACTTTTAGGATTAAAATAAATATTATTATTTATATCCTCTACTGAACCTACCAAACTTTCTGTTAATTTATTCACAGATTCTAAATAACTATCATTAAGAGAAAGTTGTTGTCTTGTCTTTCTAAGTTTAGAAGTGGCAACAAGTCCCATGGCTTTTGTTATTTTTCTGGTGTTGTTAACAGACTTTATTCTTCTTTTTATATCAAGAAGTCCTGCTCCTGCCATATATCCACCTCCTAAAAGATGGCATAGCTTTTAAAAGCTATGCTCCTTGTAAGAATATTTTCTTGAATTCAATAATAGATGCTTCTAATTGAGATTTCACTTCGTCATCAAGTACTTTTTTCTCAACTATTGCTTTACCTACTTCTCTATGGTGAGTATCCATGAATTCTAAGAATTCTTTCTCAAATTTGATTATATCATTTACTTTTATATCAGATAAGAAATCATTAACTGCTGCATATAAGATCATTACTTGTTCTTCTACATTCATAGGAGTGTATTGATCTTGTTTAAGTACTTCAACTAATCTCTTACCTTTTTCTAGTCTCATTTTTGAGTCTTTATCTAAGTCAGAACCAAATTGAGCGAAAGCTGCAAGTTCTCTATATTGAGCAAGTTCTAATCTTAATGTACCAGAAACTTGTTTCATTGCTTTAATTTGCGCATTTCCACCAACTCTTGATACTGATATACCTGCATTAACAGCTGGTCTTTGTCCTGAGAAGAATAATTCTGATTCAAGGAATATTTGACCATCTGTTATTGAAATAACGTTGGTTGGTATGTATGCTGTTACGTCACCAGCCAATGTTTCAATTATTGGAAGTGCTGTTATTGAACCACTTCCAAGTTCTTTTGAAAGCTTAGCTGCTCTCTCAAGAAGTCTTGAATGTATATAGAATACATCTCCTGGGTATGCTTCTCTGCCTGGTGGTCTCCTAAGTAATAGTGACATTGTTCTATAAGCAACCGCGTGCTTAGTCAAATCATCATATATAATTAAGACATCTTTTCCTTTATGCATGAAATATTCACCTATTGCACATCCAGCATATGGAGCTAGATATTGTAATGGTGCTGTATCAGAAGCTGATGAACTAACAATAGTAGTATAATCCATCGCACCCATTTCTGTTAATGTATTAACTATATGAGCTACTGTAGATTGTTTTTGTCCTATAGCTACATATATACAAATAACATCTTTTCCTTTTTGATTAATAATAGCATCTAGAGCAATAGCAGTTTTTCCTGTTTGTCTATCTCCTATTATAAGTTCTCTTTGACCTCTACCTATTGGAATCATAGAGTCAATAGCCTTTATACCAGTTTGCATAGGTTCATTAACTGAACTTCTGTCAATGATACTTGGAGCTGGTTCTTCAATTGCTCTATATCCATCATTAATTATAGGTCCTTTTCCATCGATAGCTTCTCCAAGAGCATTAACTACTCTACCTACCAAAGCATCTCCTACTGGAACTTCAACTATTTTTCCTGTTCTTTTTACAATGTCGCCTTCTTTTATACCTTCTTCAGATCCTAAAAGAACACAACCAACGTTGTCCTGCTCAAGGTTTAATGCCATTCCGAATACATTATTAGGGAACTCTAAAAGTTCACCTTCCATACAATCATCAAGGCCGTAAACTCTAGCAACACCGTCACCTATTTGTATAATAGTACCAGAATCTTCAGTTTTTAAGTGTTTTTCATACTTTTCTATTTCATTTTTAATAATAGAAGTAATTTCTTCTGGTCTGATGTTCATAGATTCACCCCTATTCTCTCTTAAGCATAAGAGCCTTCATTTCCTCGAGTTTGGATTTAACTGTACCGTCAATTATTTCATTTCCAACTCTCACATAAACTCCTCCGATAATGCTCTCATTTATTTCTTCTCGAAGGATAATTTTCTTATCATATTTTTTTTCTAAGTTTCCCTTTAGCTCATCAAATTGTCCTCTCTCTAGAGGGATAACAGTTTGAACTGTTGCCATAAGAGTATTATTTCTTTCAAGATGAATTTTTTCCATCTCATTAAGTTTCTCTTTTAAATATGATATTCTGTCTTTCTCAACTAATATTAATAAGAATGATAATAGTTCTTCATCAACTTTACCTTTAAAAATATTAGTAAACACTTCTTTTTTCTTTGATGTGCTTATTTGAGGATGTTTAATAACCTCGAAAAAGCTACTCTCATTATAAACATATGAGCAAATTTCTCTTAAATCAGCTAAATATTCATCAACCTTGCCTTTTTCTTCAGCAATTTGGTAAAGAGCTAGAGCATAACGCCTATCTAAGTATTCATACATAATTAAATACCTACCTTAGCTATAAAATCATTGATAAGTTTTCTATGTTTCTCCTCATCTATGCTCTCTTCAAGAGCTTTCTCAGAAAGCATAACAGCTAAATCAACAACTTGTTTCTTTATTTCTGCTTCTGCTTTTTGCTTTTCTCTCTCCACTTCAAGTTTAGCTCTATCCATTATAATACTAGCTTCTTTATTTGCGTCCTGTACTATTTCATTGTATATCTTATCAGCTTTTTGTTTATAAGATTCAGTAATTCCTTTTCCTTCATCCTTAGCTGATTTTAATATTCTTTCATTTTCAACTTTAAATAATCTTGCTTTTTCAAGATCTTCATCAGCCTTAGTCATCTTATCTTCAATTTCAACTCTTCTTTCTTGAATTATGTTTTTAACCTTGTCAAAAAAGAAATGTCTTAAAACTAAAAGTAAAATGATAAAGTTAATTATTGTAAATATAATCGTTGAAACATTTATATCCATATGTTAGCCCATGCCTCCCTTCTGGAGTCAGTAATTTAATATTTTTGTTACTTACTATTTTACTCCAACGAATATTAAGATTAAGGAAACTAGAAGACCGTATAATGCAGTTGTTTCTGCAAGAGCACAACCTATAAATAATGTTGTAGTAAGTCTACCACTTAACTCTGGTTGTCTTGAAATTCCTTCTATTGCTTTACCTGTAGCTATACCTATACCTACACCGGCACCTATACCAGCTATTGCAGCGATACCTGCACCTAATGCTCTCATTGCTAATGCTAAATCCATTTTAAAATCCTCCTTTTATCGATTAATGTTCTGCTGTGATTTTTGTATTTATCATTGTAAGCATCATAAATATGAATGCTTGGATTAACCCATCAAACAAGTCAAAATATGCATGTAAGAATACAGGAACACCCAGCTTGAATACACCTGCGAGTACACTTCCTAGTGCCATATAAACTAGATCTAGTAGTACTGTTCCTGCTAGAATGTTACCAAAAAGTCTCAGTGAAAGAGATACTGGTAACATCAATCTTTCTATGATATTTATGGGTAACATAACTGGAAAAGGCTCACAAAGTCCACCTAAATAGTGTTTTACTCCAACTTTTTTAAGAGCATTTGCATTAACAATTAAAAATGTCATTACTGCAAAAGCAATTGTAACACTATAGTTTGAAGTTGGTGGCGCTATTCCAACAAGACCTGTTAGATTCATTAATAATATGAATGCACCTAATGTACCGATAAATGGTACAAATCCTTGATATCCTTCGCCCATATTGTCTTTTACCATTCCGGATAAAGCTTCATATGCCATTTCCACCACTGTTTGCTTTTTACTTGGTTTTTTCTTTAGACTATTAGTAGACCAAATAGCTAAAGCAATAATTAATATCATTACAATCCATTCAATTACTACTTGAATAGTAATGTCTACTTTAAAATTTCCCAAATAAAAAGATACCAGTGGTTCTACTTTCTCCATCAACTTACTCACTTCCTTTCTTTATGAAAATCCAGTAAATTATCAAACATACATGATGAGTAGCATACCCACCTATATACGCTGAAAGCAAAATAAATTCATTTGCAAATGCCATACCAATTAGTAATATTAGGAATATCCTTAGGGCATATGCTATTCCATAAAACAGACTGTTCTTTGTCAAAAACTTTGACATAAAATAGCCACTTATAATAAAATTAATCACACTAACCATTGCCCCTATGAAATAAACAGTAGCGACTTTGCTATTTATAAAAATAAATAAGCTTAATGTGATTACACTCATAACTATTATATCCAACTTGGAGTTTTTAACTATTAGTTCCTTAAGGGATTTTTCCATTATAATGACTCCTTAGTTTAATTCATGTAGTTATTATATAACTCATAAAAAAATTAACAAAATCTTATATCCATTAAAAAATGTCGTTATTAATCGATATTCTTCCAATATATTAGTTTATTATTCTCACCATGCCCATAGCTTGCTGATTCTTTAATTTCCTTATAAAATAACTATTTTTTTGCAAGCTATTCAATTGTCTGAAAATTCATTTTTAAACTTCAAAATCATTTGTTAAAATGTCAACATTTTCAAAAGTATCATTTATATTAATTTCGTAATATTTTGAGATTTATTTAACTATTTGACAAAATATTTTTTTTATTTTATTTCGCAATAGAATATCATCTTAATACAATTGAATAGCCCACATTAACATATTTCATATTTTTTTAAAAAATTGCATAATATTAATAAAAAATTCACCTTAAATTCACTATATTTCTATAATTTTTATGTTATTTCGTACTTTTTCCTCATGGTTTATTGTACTTTTTTTTATAAATATTATTCCTTCGAATTATTTTATTAAAAAACTTCTTTAGTTTAACATAAAAATTCATAAGTTTTGCATTTTTATGAGCAAAATATTTATTTCTAAAGAATAAAAAATACCAATCTTGAATAATATTCAAAATTGGTATTTATATATATGGATTCTCTATTTAATACTATTCTCTTTCAACTATAAGAGCTGTACCCATTCCTCCACCAATACATAAAGTAGCTAAACCTTTTTTAGCATCTCTTTTTTGCATTTCGTGAAGTAATGTAACAAGGATTCTTGCACCTGATGCTCCAACAGGATGTCCAAGAGCTATAGCTCCACCATTTACATTTACTTTTTCCATATCAAAATTTAAATCTTTAGCAACAGCTACACTTTGTGCTGCAAAAGCTTCATTTGATTCAATTAAATCTAAATCTGCTACAGTTAAACCAGTACCTTCAAGTGCTTTTTTAGTAGCATGGAATGGACCATATCCCATTATTGATGGATCTAATCCCTTAGTTCCGTAAGAAAGTATCTTAGCTAATGGTTTTATTCCTAATTCTTTAGCTTTATCAGCACTCATAACTATTATAGCAGCTGCTCCATCATTTATTCCAGAAGCATTACCTGCAGTAACAACACCATCTTTAATAAATGCTGGTTTTAATTTTCCTAATGATTCTGTAGTTGTTCCAAATCTTGGGAATTCATCTGTGTCAAATACTTTTGGTTCACCTTTTCTTTGAGGAATAACAACTGGAACTATTTCGTCCTTAAATTTACCAGCTTTTATAGCAGCTTCTGCTTTTTGCTGAGATGAAGCAGAAAATGCATCTAATTCTTCTCTTGATAAGTTCCATTCTTTTGCTATATTTTCAGCAGTAACTCCCATGTGATAGTTGTTAAATGCATCCCATAAAGCATCATTTATCATTGAGTCAACCATTTTTCCATCGCCCATTCTTTGACCCCATCTTGAAGTCTTTAATAGGTAAGGTGCTTGTGACATATTTTCCATACCACCAGCTATTACTACATCAGCATCCCCTGCTTTTATCATTTGAGCAGCTAATGCTACTGATTTTAATCCTGAACCACAAACTATGTTAATTGTTGTTGCTGGAACTTCAACAGGTAAACCAGCTTTAACAACTACTTGTCTAGCAACATTTTGTCCTAAACCAGCTTGGATAACATTTCCTAAAATAACTTCATCTACTTGTTCACCCTTTAATCCTGCTCTGTTTAAAGCTTCCTTTACTACTGTAGCTCCTAAATCAGCTGCTGAAACATCTTTTAGACCTCCACCAAAGGATCCTAATGCAGTTCTTACAGCACTTACGATAACAACTTCTTTCATTTTGTAACCTCCTAGGATATATTTTAAGTTAATTTAAAACACTTTCATCTTCTTTATTATATCTACTTTCATTAACATAATCAATGGTTTTTTGATAAAAAAATAACAATCTTTTCTATGGTATAGATTAACGCTAGGAAATCCCCCTTAAACTTAACAATAAAAACTTTTTGCTTTTATCAAAATATAAATTGCGAAAAATCTAGTTAACAAGCTACCCATAGCCAATATATCTCCAAGCAAAATTGAAATAATACACCCCAAAGCATTAATAGAAAGTGTCGTTATGGCAAACTTTATTCCAATTCTTTTTCTAGTTAATAATAACATTGAAGATATTATTTCAAACACAGCCATAAAAACCCCATATACAATAGAATAAATTGGAGTATTATCTTTGTTAAACGTGCTACCCATTCCTAATAAATAACGAAAATTGAACCATGTCATATGTGGAATTAATCCCTTTACAATACCCATAATCCCCCCAATAAGCATGATGTATGCTAGAATGTAAAACAAAACTTTTTGTGTTTTCATATAACCTCCTCAGCATTGTTTGAGTATAATTATAATTTTAACATATTATTATTGGTTTACTATAAAAAATAAGAGTAGAAGCGAGGCTTCTACTCTTATTTTTTATTTAAATTCTTCAATTTTCTTATCACTTAATCCGAAATAATTCTCAATTGCATCTACTATTCTTGTTGAAGCTTTTCCGTCTCCATAAGGATTAACAGCTTTACTCATTTTTTCATATTCATCTTTATCATTAAGCAATTTATTTGCTTCAGTAATAATTTTTTCAACATCTGTACCAACTAATTTAACTGTTCCTGCTGCAACAGCTTCTGGTCTTTCTGTAACATCCCTTAATACCAAAACAGGTTTTCCTAAGTGAGGAGCTTCCTCCTGTAATCCACCAGAATCAGTCATTACCATAAATGACTTTTTCATTAAGTTATGAGTTTCTTTGGTATCTTGTGGTGGTAATAAATGTACTCTTTCTTTATCATTTAGATGTTTGAATACTACATCTTTAACTACAGGATTTAAGTGAACTAAATACACTAATTCTGCATCTTTATTTTCTTCTACAATCTTCTTTAGAGCAGTACAAATATTTTCTATTCCTTCTCCCCAATTTTCTCTTCTATGAGCTGTTATCATTATTACCTTTTTCTTCTCAAAGTCAATATGATTTAACTCTTCAGTTTCGAATTTGTAATCTTCTTTTACTGTGTGTTCCATTGCATCAATTACAGTATTACCTGTTATATATATGTCTTTTTCGTTTACGCCTTCTCTTAATAGATTCTCTTTAGAACCAATAGTTGGTGCAAAGTGAAGATCAGCTAATGATCCAGTTAATTTTCTATTCATTTCTTCAGGGAATGGAAAGTACTTATCAAAAGTTCTTAGTCCTGCTTCTACATGTCCTACCTTAATTTGCTTATAAAATGCTGCTAATGCACCACCAAATGTAGTAGTTGTATCTCCATGAACTAATATCATATCAGGTTTTTCTTCTTCAAAAACAGCATCCAATCCTTCAAGTACTCTACTAGTAATTCCTGTTAATGTTTGCTTGTTTTTCATTATATTTAAATCATAATCTGTATCGATTTCAAAATAATCTAATACTTGATCAAGCATCTCTCTATGTTGAGCCGTCACGCATACTTTTGAATCAATTCCTTCTCTTTTTTCCAATTCTTTAACTAATGGAGCCATCTTTATAGCTTCCGGTCTTGTTCCAAAGATTGTCATTACCTTTATTTTTTTCATCCCTTACCTCCACTTATTAATACCCTTTACTTTGGTATTCTAAAGATTCATCATTATTTATCCATTCTTCAACATAAATAATTTTATACTCATTCTTTGAATTTCTAATTACAACTTTCTCTATACCAGCATTGATAATTAGTCTTTTACACATAGAACAAGAATTAGCATCTTCTACATAAGCCCTCGAAACTGCATCTCTTCCAACTAAATATAGAGTTGCACCTATCATATCTCTTCTTGCTGCACTAATTATTGCATTGGCCTCACTATGAACACTTCTACACAACTCATAGTGAGTTCCCCTAGGAACATTAAGTTGTTCTCTTATACAACTTCCTCTATCAATACAATTTATTCTTCCCCTAGGTGCACCTGTATATCCAGTCGAAATTATCTCATCATTTTTCACTATGATAGAACCATAGTTTCTTCTTAAACATGTTCCTCTTTCTAACACAGTCTCAGCTATATCTAAATAATAGTTATATTTATCTCTTCGTTCCATATTAACACCTCAGGAGTTTTTAATTTATATATAATGCTTTATAGAATTTACATATCACTAACAATGATATGTAATACGATTCTTGTATTATATTTATTATAATTTAATTATCTAGGTATGTAAACCAATGCTATTTATAATAATGTTATAGGGTGACTTAAGAAGCACCCTATATTTTATATTCCTACTAATTTATTTTGTTCCAAATAATCTATCTCCAGCATCACCAAGACCTGGTACTATATATCCATTTTCATTTAATCTTTCATCTATTGAACTTACATAGATATCTACATCTGGATGTGCTTCTTGAACATATTTTATTCCTTCTGGTGCTGATATTAAACAAACTAATTTTAAACTTCTTGCTCCTTTTTCCTTTAAAAGTGTAAGAGCATCTGCAGCAGAACCACCAGTAGCTAACATTGGATCAACTACCATAATATCTCTCTCTGCAATATCTTGTGGAAGTTTGCAGAAGTATTCAACCGGTTTAAGAGTTTCCTCGTCCCTATATAATCCTATGTGACCTACTTTTGCTGCTGGTATAAGCTTTAACATTCCGTCAACCATACCTAACCCTGCTCTTAATATTGGAACTACAGCTAACTTCTTACCAGATAAAACTTGATGTTTTGTCTTACATATAGGCGTTTCAATTTCTACAAATTCAGTTTGAAGATCTCTTGTAACCTCATATGCCATAAGCATTGATACTTCCTCTACTAATTCTCTAAAATCCTTTGAGCCTGTATCTTTACTTCTAATCAATGCCAACTTGTGCTGAATTAATGGATGGTTTATTTGTGTTACTTTACTCATGTTATCTCCTCCTAAAATTACTATCTATTATATTTTTCTTCAATAGCTTTAATTTTATCTATTCTATTTTGATGTCTGTCCCCTTGGAATTTAGCATTTAAAAAGGTTTCAACAATTTCAATTGCTAGTCCTGGACCAATGACTCTTTCTCCCATTGCTAAAATATTCGCATTATTATGTTCACGAGTTGCATGTGCACTAAAAGTATCATGACAAAGAGCTGCCCTTATTCCTGGAACTTTGTTTGCAGCTATACTTATGCCAATTCCTGTTCCGCAAATAAGTATTCCAAATTCAAATTCTTTCTCAGCTACTGCTTCTGCAACTTTTAGAGCATAATCTGGGTAATCGCATGAATCAGTACTTGTTGT
Organism: Clostridium sp. 'White wine YQ'; assembly: GCF_028728205.1. Lineage (NCBI taxonomy): Bacteria > Bacillati > Bacillota > Clostridia > Eubacteriales > Clostridiaceae > Clostridium > Clostridium sp. 'White wine YQ'. Next base: position 63,206 of record NZ_JAQYUU010000001.1, on the reverse strand, counting down.
TCCAAAATCTTTGTACTCTATAGATTTTTGCTCTAAGTACTTTATCACTTCACCTTTTAAATTAAATCCACCATGATCTGACCCAATTGCTATTTTCATTTAACGCACCTCCGTTTTATTAAATGTCCCAAAAAAAAGAAGAATAGTATTTAAAGAATACCTTCTCCTTTAATTTTTAAAATTAACTTACCTATTAATTTTTCTAATTGAGAGTAAGTTTTTTCATATAGAAATAATTCCCCTCCAAAAGGGTCAACAACATCACCTTTCTCTTCAACGTATTCACTAAGTGAAAAGATTTTATTGGAATAGAAAGGAAAGGCACTTGTTAATGCCAATTTTATTGACTCTGTCATTGTTAAAATTAGATCCTGTTCCTCTAAATGAGACTCTTTTAATTGAACAGCATTTCTATCTTTCAAATCAATTCCTATACTTTTTAATACTACTGCTCTTGAATTAGGTGATGTTTTGCTTCCCGGGAAAATACTTATCCCAGCTGAAGAGGCACTTATTGAGCTATCATCTTTAGCAAAACTATTTAATATAGCTTCTGCCATAGGGCTTCTACATGTATTTCCTGTACAAACAAAAAGAACTCTCTTCATACTTACCTCCATCACAATTCTAAAATATCATATGCAGCTGCTTTCTTTAATCTATTCATTATTGCAATTCCTACTCCTTTTTCTATAAAAGCTTCTGATAATATAATATCTACACTTCTATCATCAAAGGACCTTAATGCTTCAAATAGATTTCTAGCCACTTCTTGCATATTATTTTCTGAACCAATTGAAATTATCTCTGCACCATTATTATAACACTTTACTCGCTCATGGCAGGTCATAATTCCAACTTTTAATCCATTTTCTATATAATTTTGCACTAAATCATTAATTTTTTCAATAGTTTTTTCTCGATTTCCTTTTATAATTTTTACTTTTGCCTTAGGTGCATAGTGTTTATACTTCATTCCTGGAGCCTTTGGCCTTGAATTTAAATCACCTTTTTCCATTATGGAAGGATCTATATAAATTCTTTCATCATATTCTCTTAGCATTTCTAATGTAATCCCACCAGGTCTTAAAATGCATGGAGGATCAACAGTTATATCTATAATTGTTGATTCAACTCCCACATTACTTTTTGAACCACCTATAATAAAATCTACTTTACCACTTAAATCTTCAATACATCTCTCTATATCAGTAGGGCTAGGTTTCCCTGATATATTTGCTGAAGGTGCAGCAATAGGGGTTCCTGATAGCTCAATTAACTTTAGTGCTATATCATTGTCAGGCATTCTAATTCCTATTGTATCTAATGATGCAGATGTAATATTAGGGATAACAGGTTTCTTTTTCATAATTAAAGTTATTGGACCTGGCCAAAAAGCATCTATTAACTTCATTCCTATTTCTGGAACACTTTCAACCAACCAATCAATCTTTTTATCAAAAACATGAATAATCAGTGGATTATCTTGCGGCCTTCCTTTAGCCTTAAATATTTTTTCAACAGCCTTTGGATTCAAAGCATCCGCACCTAATCCATATACTGTTTCTGTAGGAAATGCTACAATCCCTCCATTTTTTATTGTCTCTGCTGCTTCTAATATAATATCTATGTTTTCTTGGACATCCTCCACCCTAGCTATTTTGGTATCCATGTAAATTCCTTCTTTCACTTATAATTTCACCAATTCTTTTTGTCCTCTTGAAATCTTAATATTCTCAATAGCATTACTTGTGTATATTGCTTTTACACAATTCTTAAATATTATATCTAATAGTAAGTATTTTTTTAGAGCACCTTTCTTCATAACTAAAAAATAGTAAGTATTTTCTGGATCAAACTCTTTAATCTTTAAATATTCATGTGCAACTAATGGATATTTCTTTAAAAATGTTTTAGTCACTAATTTAAAACTTCTATTTTTAAAATTTACAGATGATATAACAATTATGTCCATTTCCTCTCCAAGTTTCTCCGTATGTACTAGTGCAACTTTATCGCAAAAAATTAGACCCTCTTTGCTAAACAATCCTGCTTTATATTTTAATCTATTATTATAACAAGAAAATTCAAGTCTTTCCCAGTTTACTCTATATATTAATGAGAAGAAAATCATCATTTCAATAATAACTAAATATGCAATATAAAATATTTCGGTCATTCCGAAAAGAAGCGTCATAATGGGAAGTAGCACAGCGATTATCATCATCATAGCCTTAAATGTTCGATAAGCACTTTTTTGCTTTTTTATGGCTTTTGAAATGTGCATATAACCCCTCCTTGCCGTAATGTAAGCTGTATTTCTTATTTTAAATATATAAGTTATAAATAAAACTCAGCCAGGCTGAGTTTTATTTTCTTTTAAAAGAATATTAACTTAAAGTATCGGTATTCCCCATAGCCTTCATCTTTTCAGCTTGATCAGCTGTTATTAATGCTTGAATAACTTCTTCAATGTCACCATTCATAAAAGTTTCAAGTTTATATAGTGTAAGACCTATTCTATGATCAGTTATTCTTCCTTGTGGATAGTTGTAAGTTCTAATTCTTTCTGATCTATCTCCTGTACCAACTTGGCTCTTTCTATCTTCTGCAATTCCTGCTGCTCTCTCTGCTTCAGCTTGTTCAAACAATCTTGATCTTAGTATTTTCATAGCCTTTTCTTTATTCTTAAGTTGTGATTTTTCATCTTGGCAAGAAACCACAAGACCTGATGGCATATGTGTTATTCTTACAGCTGAGTCAGTAGTATTTACACACTGACCACCATTTCCTGATGCTCTAAATACATCTATCCTTATGTCTTTTTCGTTTATTTCTATTTCAACATCATCTACTTCTGGTAGAACTGCAACAGTTGCAGTAGATGTATGAATTCTACCTGAAGATTCTGTATCTGGAACTCTTTGAACTCTGTGAGCACCACTTTCATACTTTAACTTAGAGTAAGCTCCATTTCCTTTAATCATAAATACAACTTCTTTGAAACCGCCAATATCTGTTTCATTGGCACTCATAAGCTCAACTTTCCATCTTTGAGTTTCTGAGTATCTTGTATACATTCTAAATAAATTGTAAGCAAATAACGCTGCTTCATCTCCACCAGCACCTGCTCTTATTTCAACAAATACGTTTTTATCATCATTAGGATCCTTAGGTAAAAGTAATATTTGAAGTTCTCCTTCTAATGTCTCTTCCCTTAATCCTAACTCTTTAATTTCTTCTTGGATCATTTCTTTCATTTCTTTATCTTCTTCTATAGAAAGCATTTCCTTATTAGTTTCAACTTCTTCCTTAACATCCTTATACTCTCTATACTTATTTACTACTACCTCTAAATCTGCATGTTCTTTACAAAGCTTTCTCCATTCATTTTGATTTGCCATAATGGATGGATCACTAATTTTAATTGATAATTCATCATACTTATTTTCTATAAAATCTAATCTATCTAATAACATTTTAACAACCTACCTTTAATTTCAACTATTTCTTCTGTTCATGAATAAATGATATATATTTTCTCACGATTTATTATTATATCATATTACACTCTTCTCAATCAACATTTTCATGTGTGATTTGTATACTAAATAGCTATAATCCACCCACAACTACTCTATCTAATCCTGCTAAATCCTTTTTAATTTTCACATCTTTAAAACCAGCTGCTTCCATAATTTCCTTTACTTCATCTCCTTGGTCGTATCCTATTTCAAACGCTAATATACCTCTTTCAGCTAAAACCTTAGTACTTTCCTCTACTATTCTTCTATAGAATAACAATCCATCCTCTCCACCGCTTAAAGCAACATGTGGTTCATAATTTTTTACATCTTCCATTAATGTTTCTATAATATCTTCTCTAATATATGGTGGATTTGATACTATTACATTATACTTTTTCTCAATCTCTAAAGGTTTCTCAAGTAAATTAGATTTTAAGAAATTAACTCTATCTTGAAGGTTTAATCTTCTTATATTTTCCTTTGTAACTTCTTCTGGAATCTGTTCTATGTCTATACAATCCACATGAATATTCTTTCTAAAACTTGCAAGCGAAAGTCCTATAGCTCCACTACCAGTACATAGATCACACACTTCTATCTCTGAGTCCTCAGTTATATTATCTAGAACCTCTTCAACTAAGATTTCTGTATCTCCTCTAGGAATTAGGACGCCCTCTTTTACATAAAAATCAATTCCCATAAATTCAACATTTTCTGTGATATAACTTATTGGTTTCTTTAACTCTCTCTCCCTTACATATTTAAAAAATTCTTCTTCTTTTTCAAAGGATACAAGTTCTTCTTTATTAGTAATCACATAAAGTTTATCTTTATTCAATGTTTTTGCAAGTAAGATTTGTGCATCAAGTACAGCTGTATCAATCTCTGCTTTCTTAAATATCTCAGTAGCTTCTTTTAATAATTTTCCGATACTTTTTCTAATGTCTTCTGCTTCTCTAAGTGATCTTATCGCTACTTCAATTTGATCATCATCAGGTTCCTTGGTTGTAAGTTTCTGTAATTGCAACCCTGGACTTGCTACTATCCTTGATAAATTCCCTTCATTTCTTCCTAACCATTTGATTAATTCGTATGTTATTCCAGTAATAACAGGTAATAGCACCAATCTTATAATTAATCTTTCTCCAACAGAACCAAAAGAAGTAAATGAAAATACTGCAATACTAGTAAACATAATTAAGAAAATAAAATTTGTACCGCATCTTGGATGAAATCTAGAAAATTTTCTTACATTATCTACAGTTAAATCTTCTCCACATTCATAACAGAATATTGTCTTGTGCTCTGCTCCATGATATTGATATAACCTTTTTATATCTTCAAGCTGCCCTACCCCTATCATATAGGCTAAAAGAACAACTATCCTAATTATAGCCTCAATTACATTTAATATAACAGAAGACTGTACAATTCCTCTAAATAATGAAGCAATAAATGTAGGTAATAATACAAATAAACCCATGGCAAAAATAAATGATATAAATAGACTAATATACATTAATATATCATTACTTTTATCTCCGAATTTTTTTTCAAACCACGCCTCAAATTTTGAAGGTTCTGTATCCTCAAAAAAACTAGCTGAAAAATTAAGAGATTTAATTCCTAACACTAGCGAATCCAAGAAAACGAAGAATCCTCTAATAAACGGAATATTTAAAATTGAATATTTTTTAGTAATTGGAACTTGATTTAAAAAATCTACTTCTATTTTTCCTTCAGATGTTCTTACTGCAGTTGCAATTCCTTTTGTTCCTCTCATCATTACGCCTTCAATTACAGCTTGACCACCTACATCTATTTTCTTCATATAATCATTCCTTTAAGTATTATTTTCTTTTTTATATTTAAAATAACATTCCCCGCATAAAGACTGATATTGAACATTATCAACTTCATCTATAGCAATTTGTTCACCTTTAAACACAAATTTACCATTTACTTTTCTTCCATTGAATATAGCTTTTTTGCCGCATGTACATATTGTTTTCATTTCTTCAATTGAATGAGCTATAAGTAGAAGTCTTTCACTGCCTTCAAAACCATTCATTAAAAAGTCTGTCCTTAAGCCATAACATATAACTGGAATATTCATTCCTACAGCTACTTCAAATAGTTCATCAATATGCTTTTTATTTAAAAACTGTACTTCATCTACTAATATACAATCTATTTTATTATTGTCCTCTCTAAGTTCTGAGATCAATTCTAAAATATTATCTTCATCACTAATAAGTAAATCTACTTTTCTTTCTACTCCTAATCGTGAAATCAATTTTTCTCCTGCCTTCTTATCTTTTGAAGGCTTAACTATAAGTACTTCCATTCCTCTTTCCTCATAATTAAACGCAACCTGCATAAGATTTGTTGATTTTCCTGAATTCATTGCACCATATCTAAAATAAAGCTTACTCATTGTTACTCTTCCCCTCATTTCTTCTGTTCAATTCGATTATAACACACCTTATGTCATTATAAAAATATAATTTTATTGACAAAAATACCTCAAAGTGATATATTCTAATAGTTACATTTGGTTACGTGTTACAATTAGTAAAATTGTATATATATGAAAGAGGTGAATTCGATGAGAGAAGGCATACATCCAGAATACAGCCATGAAGCAGTTGTTAAGTGTGCATGTGGAAATACTTTTACAACAGGTTCTGTTAAATCAGAATTAAAAGTAGAAATATGTTCAAAATGCCACCCATTCTTCACTGGAAAACAAAAGATTGTTGACGTTGGTGGAAGAGTTGATAAATTCAATAAGAGATTCAATATTAACAAGTAATTTATATTATGGGAAAGACATTGGTCTTTCCCATTTTTCTTTTAAAATATTAGTAAATATCTATTTTAATAAATATTAAATCTCTGTATAATGCAAAATCATATTACATATCATTGATGTATTATATCTATATACTTAATTTTCTATTAATTAATTTAGATATTTATTTACAATATATGAAAAAATGTTAAACTATAATATAGAAATCTTACTAAAAAGGCAAAGCGAGTGAATTAAATGAAAAAGGTTTTAATTTTAACAGCATCCACAGGGCAAGGTCATAACCAGGCAGCTAATTCTCTTAAAACAGTGTTTGAAAAGAAAGGCTGGAAAGTTGATAAATATGACTTTTTGAAGAAAAACTCTAATTTCCTAAACGCAGCAATAGTTGGTGGTTATGAATTTGCAGCTTCTAAAATCCCTTGGATATACGGCTGGTTTTATCACCTGACAGATAAGAAAATAACAAATAAACTTTTAAACATAGTTTTCTTTAATACTCAAAGAAAGTTTTTACGTTATATCGAAAATGAAAATCCTGATATAATAATAGGTACACACCCTATGTCTGTTAACTTGGTGACAACACTTAAAAGCCAAAATAAGATAAATATTCCTTTCATATCAATTGTCACTGATTTCAAGGTTCATTATGCATATATTAATAAATATACAGATGCATATATAACCGCAAGCGATTATACAAAGGATTACTTAATTACAAGAGGAATTCCTGGAGAAATTATTTTCCCATATGGAATACCGATAAACCCAATTTTTTTTGAAAATGATAAAGAAGTCAGCGCAACTAAAGATGATGATTACTTCAATATACTTCTCATGGGTGGAAGTATGGGACTTGAAAATATTTCTGATGTTCTAAAAAAATTAATTAAAAATAAACACTTGTTACGCATAACTGTTGTATGTGGAAACAACGAAAATTTAAAAATGAGGTTACTCTCTGAATATTCAGCTCCAATTCCAAATAAAAAACTTCATATTTTAGGTTTTACTAAGGATATTTCTGCAATAATGGATTATTCAGATATAATAATCTCAAAACCAGGTGGGCTAACTGTAAGTGAATCAATAGCTAAAAAACTTCCGATAATAATTCCATTTGCCATTCCTGGCCAAGAATATGAAAATGTAGAATTTCTTACACAGGTAGGTTGTGCTAAGTATGTTGATCATATAGATGATATAAACTATATTGTAGATTCTCTAATCTCAAATCCTTCTGAAATTGATATTATGAAGGATAATTTAGATAAACTAAGGACTAATTATTCAATTAATAAAATTTATGATTTATCAGAAAAACTTTCCACCGAAAGTGCAATTATATCTGATTTCTCAATGGAAAATAATAATGAACATATATAAAAAAGATATACCAGAAAATTGAATCTGGTATATCTTTTTTTTTATTTTTAGTTTCTATTTATCGATTTCTGCTTTTGGGAATGCATCAATAAACTCTTTATTATTTTTTGTTTTAGATAGTAGATTTATTAGTTTTTCTGCTATGTTTTCGATATTACCATCTCTATACATTACCCTTCTTATTGCAAAAGCAACTTCTTTTTCTTCATTACTTAAAAGTAAATCTTCTTTTCTAGTTCCTGATTTATATATATCAATTGCAGGGAAAATTCTTCTTTCCTGAAGTCTTCTATCTAAATGAACTTCCATATTTCCTGTTCCCTTAAACTCTTCAAATATCATATCATCCATTCTACTTCCTGTTTCTATTAATGCAGTAGCTAAAATGGTAAGACTTCCACCCTCTTCAATCTTTCTTGCTGCTCCAAAGAATTTCTTAGGCATTATTAAAGCACCTGGATCCAATCCACCTGAAAGTGTTCTTCCAGTAGGGGTAATAGTTAAATTGTACGCTCTAGCTAATCTAGTTATACTATCAAGAAGAATAACTACATCTTTTCCTTGCTCAACCATTCTCTTAGCTCTTTCAAGTACCATTTGTGATACCTTAGCATGATTTTGTGGTTCTTCATCAAAGGTAGAATATATAACTTCTCCATTGATACTTCTTTGCATATCTGTAACTTCTTCAGGTCTTTCATCAATTAAAAGTACAATAAGAGTAACTTCAGGATAATTTGATGATATATTCTGAGCAACCTTCTTTAATAATGTTGTTTTTCCTGCTTTTGGAGGGGCAACAATTATACCTCTTTGTCCTTTTCCAATAGGTGAAATTAAATCCATTAGTCTAGAACTTAAATCTCTAGAATTATTTGTTTCTAGTCTTAATCTCTCTTGTGGATATATAGGAGTAAGTGTCTCAAAGGACTTTCTCCCAACTGCTTTCTCTGGATGATCACCATTAACTTTTTCAACATATATTAATGCTTTAAACTTTTCACCTTCTTTAGCTTCTCTAACTTTCCCTTCAACTTCATCACCAGTTCTCAAATTAAATCTTCTTATTTGTGATGGTGATACATATACATCATCTTCACCTGTAAGATAGTTTTTGCATCTCAAAAATCCGAAGTTATTATTCTCTAATATTTCAAGGACTCCTCTTGAAGATGTTGCTTCATTTATATTATCCTTCGTTCTTACATTTCTTCTTTCTGATACATATGATTCTTTATTTAATGATGAATTTTCAGTAGTTTCTCTAGATACATAGTTACTTTTATCTTGTTCAACTATTTTTTCTGATGAATTCACCTTAGGAGTTATTTTTTCTCTTAAAAAAACTCCATCTTTTTCAATTGAAATTGGGGAACTTGCAATAATTTCTTCAATAATTTCCCCCTTCTTTTTCTTTGATAAGTTCTTTATTCCTAAATCTTTTGCTACTTCTTTCAACTCACTCAAAGTCATTTGTAGATATTTTTCTTTTGACAAAATCGGGCACCTCCGAATATTTTAAACTGCAATATAACTTAGCAACCTTAATTCATTCTATAAATTTAAAATTAATATATAATGGAATACCTTAATTATACGCTTTAATATTTATATAAGTTTTTAATACATTTCAATTTGGGAAGTTTAAAGGTAAGATTAAACGAAATATTATAAAATGAAAATAGGATATGTTATAATTCCTTCTCATTCTATTATTATAACACTTTTTTAAAAAAGTAAACAAGATTTTAACTAATTATGGTACTATATCTTATTTAGCCATTACAAAAGTTTCAAGAAACTTTACGCTATTATAAATTAAAAAGAACCTAGAATAAAAATGCTATTCTAGGTTCCTAGTTTCCTATTTATTAAGTGATGCTTTTATAAAATCTCTAAATAGTGGATGTGGTCTATTTGGTCTTGATTTTAATTCTGGATGGAATTGAACTGCTACAAACCATGGGTGATCTTTAACTTCAACTACTTCTACAAGTCTACCATCTGGGCTTGTGCCTGTTATATTCATTCCCGCATCTATTATTGCTTTTCTATATTCATTATTAAATTCATATCTATGTCTATGTCTTTCATAAATTAATGAAGATTCATAGGCAGCTTTTGTAAATGTACCATCTTCAACTTTACATGGATATAATCCTAATCTCATTGTTCCACCCATGTCTTCTACATCCTTTTGTTCTGGCATTAAATCAATTACTGGATATTCAGTTTCAGGGTTAATTTCTGATGAATTTGCATCAGTATATCCTAACACATTTCTTGCAAATTCTATTACTGCGCATTGCATTCCTAAACAAATTCCTAAGAATGGTTTTTTATTTTCTCTAGCCCATCTAATTGCTTCAATTTTTCCTTCGATTCCTCTATCACCAAATCCACCTGGAACTAAAACTCCATCTACACCAGCTAAAGCTTTATCAACATTTTCTTTATTAATATCAACAGCATTTATCCACTCTATTTCAATATTGGCATCATTAAAATATCCGCCATGATTAAGTGCTTCAACAACAGAAATATATGCATCATGTAATTCAACATATTTTCCTACTAATCCGATTTTAACAGTCTTTGATAAATTCTTAATTTTATCAACCATTGAAACCCATTCATTGTTGTTAATTTCTCCAGTTGGTAAGTGTAGTTTCTCACATACTACTGTATCCAAACCTTCTTTATGTAATAAAAGCGGAACTTCATATAAGTTCTCTGCATCTAAATTTTGAATTACGCTTTTTCCCTCAACATTACAGAATAAACCTATTTTATTTTTAATTTCAGTTGAAAGCTCTTTTTCTGATCTACATACTATAACATCAGGTTGAATTCCTATACTTCTTAAATCCTTAACAGAATGTTGAGTAGGTTTTGTTTTAAGTTCTCCAGCTTTTCCTAAATACGGAACAAGTGTTACATGTATAAAGCATACATTTTCAAATCCTGCTTCATATTTAATTTGTCTAATAGACTCTAAAAATGGAAGAGATTCTATATCACCTATTGTTCCACCAATTTCAGTAATAACTACATCAACTTCTCTTTCCTTTGCAACCCTATAAACTCTATTCTTTATTTCGTTTGTAATATGAGGTATTACTTGTACTGTTCCGCCAAGATATTCCCCTTTTCTCTCTTTTGATATAACCGACCAGTATACCTTACCTGTAGTTACATTTGAATTTTTAGTAAGATTCTCATCTATGAATCTTTCATAGTGCCCTAAATCTAAATCTGTTTCTGCTCCATCATCAGTTACAAAAACCTCTCCATGTTGATATGGGCTCATAGTGCCTGGATCTACATTTAAATATGGGTCAAACTTTTGAATTACTACATTTAATCCTCTATTCTTCAATAATCTACCTAATGAAGCTGCTGTTATTCCTTTTCCTAAAGAAGAAACTACTCCACCGGTTACAAATACATACTTAGTAGCCATAAAAAATCCTCCTAAAAATATTTAAAAAATATATTGACATGTAATTAACTCGATGATAAAATAGAAATTACCCTTCAATATTATGATGGGATAACTATTTAATAACATAGATTATATATTATCATAAACTGAGTTTCTAATCCAGTCTTTTTTATATGTTTTAAATAATTTTTTTTATCTTTTCGTCTATTCTAAAGTACTTTTCCCTAAAACTACTATTTATTAATATCTTTTCTTCAGCTTTTCTCAATGTTGAATTTATATTCTTATTATGTTCTCCTAAAATCTCTTTAACTCGCTTATCATGTAGAAAATGATGGTCTTTCATTACCAATATAAGCATATAAAGATTTTCTTTCTTTCTTAAAAAATCAACCATATCTTCTAAGCTCATCCCATTAATACCTAAAACAAATTCTAATAAATCATCTAAAGCATCCTGTTTCATTAATCTACTCTCCTCAAAAATTTTCATATTTAAGTATTAACGCTTGAAGTTATTTTTAATCAAAAATGGTGAAGTAAATTAATAATAATTTTCTTCACCATTTAATTATTTATATTTATGCTTTTATTTTTATCTTTAATTGTGTTCCTTGAGGTGGTTGTCCAGCAATACTTATATTGTAGTCTATCTGAACTTCTCCGCCATTCTCATCCATCTCAATTTTTAAATCTTTAGTATCAATTTTCAGTTCCAGCATACCGTATGGAGTGTTGTATAGTGTAACTGAATTATTATCCTTTTTAAAATCCATTTTTGTCGAAGTTGTTCCTTCTCTATATAAGGTAATTTCATCTTTATATATTTCTAATTTTGTAGTAGTTCCTTCCATACCTGATATTTCAGTTTCTTCATATATAGCTTCATAACTACTTGAATCTTTTATATGAAATTCTCCAGGTGTTACTACTTCAATAACATCATCATCTTCGTAATTTTGGTTTGATATAACAGAAATTACAGCCTTTTTCTTCATAACTATTAACCTCTTTATCTTAAAATTTAAATTCACTGTATAGTTTATAGGTTTTAAATAATTTAATCAAGATTTTATTTTTTAATCCATTTTTGAATCAACTCAAATATTTTGAATTTAATTTTTACATCATTATTAACTTGATCATATTCATCATCACTTAAAACTCTCTTCATTTGCTTTGCAGTTTCTTCCTCGGATACTTGTCCCCTTGTTTCGTCTACAAAACACAATGGTGGAAACATTACACACCACCAGTTTTTCCCTTCTCCAGATCCTATTATAACTCTATATGCTTCATATTCACCTTGAGGCAATGTTATATTACCATAGCTTTTATCAGGAAAATTTTCTTTTCCCATTGTTGACTTAACACTATAATTATAACCATTACTTTTAATGATATTTGATGCTAGTTTTAATATATCCTCATTATAAGATTTAAGTATCTTTCTTGATTCATCAATACTCGGAGAATCCTTAAGCTTTGGAAAAATATAACTTATTATTGCATCCTTCACTTTTATTTTTAATTGCTGATCATTATCAGAATCACTGTTTGCAATAACATGAAATCTAATTAACTTAGCACTTATCTCCTGCACCAGGTTGTCCCTAGATTTGCCAGACGCACCTTTACTATTAAAATATACAAATGTATTTATGACAAGCAAGATAATTACTAATAGTGAAATTACTTTTTTCATTTTATCAACCCCCTATAGGAGTATTGTTGACAAAATAAAATAATCTTATACACTTCTTTTAAATTGTTCTTGTAATAAACACATCATTATATTGTTTTTTCATTCTATCATAACAACTTTGTGCTTTAAGCATATCATCAAAGAACCCAAAAACAGTAGGACCACTACCGCTCATCATAGCCCCTAACGCATCCATCTTAATCATTTCCTCTTTAATTTCAATAATTTTTCTATGTTTTCTTAATGTTACATTTTCCAAATGATTTTTCATATTTTTTGCTACAAAATCTAAATTATCATTTTCCATAGCATCAATTATTTCTTCAATTTTAACTTTTTTATAGATTTTACTTATATCTAAACCACTATAAACCTCTTTAGTAGAAACTCCAAAAGATGGTTTTACTAGAACTAATATTTTATCTTTAAAATCCTTAAGCTGCGTTATTTTTTCACCAATACCTTCACATAGAGCAGTCTTTCCTTTAATGCAATAAGGTACATCTGCACCAAGTTTTAATCCCAACTCCATAAGTTCTTCATCTGAAGCACCTATATTAAATATTGAGTTCAACCCCATAAGCACTGCAGCCCCATCAGTACTTCCGCCTGCTAATCCTGCTGCCACTGGAATATTCTTTCTAATATCTATATGTACTCCCTTATTTATGTTATAAGTATCCAAAAAGAGCCTTGCTGCTTTATATGCTAAATTTCTTTCATCCCTTGGAACATATGGCTTATTACAAGTAATTTCTATTCCGTTTGTTCTTTCCTGTATTTCAATCAAATCATAAAGATCTATTCTCTGCATTATCATTCTTAGCAGATGATATCCATCATCTCTTTTTCCTACTACCTCTAAAGCAATATTAATCTTGCCATAAGCTTTAATCTTCATATAATCTTCCTCTCAAATAAATAATACTATTATATTATCATTTATTTAAAGGTATTTATGCAAGAATTAATTTATGTAAAATTTAAGCCGGGATAAAATCATAAGTTTTAAATAAACTTCATTTTAATTCTTCACCCGACTTATATGATTAATTAAATTAAGTTAAATTAATTAACCCTTCCTCTAAACTATTTAATTCTCCTACCCTTAACTCTCTTTCTTTAAGGTTATTTATATAATCCACTAGTGGTTTGAATTTTTCATAAAATACAATTACAACATCTCCAGAAAGAGCTATATCCAGCGCTTCTTTCAACGCCTCAACTTCATCCAAAACAATTTTACTCTTTTTATTATCTTTTACTTTTTTCTCTATGCCTTTGCTTATGCTATTACAGATATCTCCTTTTTCTCTTCCTCTTCTGTCTTTGTCTTCTTTTATGAATATATAATCTAAATTCTCTCCTGCAATCTCACCTATTCTCTCAGCAACATCATCACTTCTATCTCCTGGAATTCCTATAACTCCAATTAGTTTATTATGCTCCATTGTTTTTAGGGATTCCAAAACAACTCTATACCCATCAAGATTATGACCATAATCTAATATTACTTTAACTCCATTTATATCATACTCATTAAATCTTCCCTTATTTAGTTTTTCATTATTCTTAAATTCTTTTAATCCCTTAGCAATAATACAATAATCTACACCCTGAGATATTAATGCAGCTGTCGCTGCCATTGCATTAGAAATATTATACTTTAATCTTCCATTCATAGAAATTCCTATATCACTTACACTACAAATGTTGTAATGTCTTCCATTATTAAATGCCATCAATCTATCTTCATCAATATAAACAGCTATATTATCTTTAAGAAAAGCATTTTTAATATATGGATTTTCTTTATCATGTGAAAAGAATACAATTTTAGACTTAATTCTTGGTAATACTTTTAAAGACCATGAATCATCAGCATTAATAACCGCATACCCATTCTCTTTTACTTCTTCGGCAACAACAGATTTAACAAATGCCAATTCCTCTAAAGTATTTATTCCATCTAAGCCCAAATGATCTTCTGTTATATTAGTAATTACGCCCACATCTGCTAAATCATAAGCTAATCCTTTTTTTACAATACCACCTCTAGCTGTTTCTAGAACTGCAATATCAACATCCTTATTCATTAAGATTGTTTTCGCACTTTGAACTCCAGTATCATCACCAGAATGCAAACACTTTTCACCTAAAAATATTCCATCAGTTGATGTCATTCCCACATTATATCCTATTAATGAATATATATAAGAAATTATTCTAGTAGTTGTAGTCTTTCCATTTGTTCCAGTAACCGAAATCAGCGGTATATTTCTAGGATTATCATTATATAGCATATTAATTATTTCTTTTCCAACATTCCTTGCATTACCTTCATATGGATAGCAATGCATTCTTATTCCTGGTGCAGTATTAACCTCCATAACAACACCTTGGGACTCAATCGGTTCCATAATATCACTAGTACATAAATCAATTCCACATATATCTAATCCTATGGTTTTAGCTACCCTAACGCATAGTTCCTTATTTTCTTGAGATATGATGTCAGTACAATCTATAGCAACTCCACCAGTAGAAATATTAGCATTTTCTCTTAAATATATCTTTCTATCCTTTTCAAGGACAGATTCCAAGCTTAAACCTTCCTTTGAAATGCATCCCATTACTTCTTCATCAATCTTAACTTTAGTTAAAGGTTTTTCGTGATCATCACCTCTATTATTATCTGCATTAAGCTTTTTAATCAAATTCAATATTGTATCTTCACCGTTTCCAGTAATATATGGTGGTATCCTTAGCGCAACTGCAATTACCTTATCCCTGACAACTAAAACTCTATAGTCTTTTCCTTTTATAAATTCTTCTAAGATAACATCTTTATAGTTTTTCTTTATTTTATTAAATGCTTCTATCAGATGTTTTTCACTTTTGATATTTAAAATTACACCTTTTCCTTTATTACCATATTGAGGCTTTAAAACCAGCGGGTAACCTAATTCCTTACTATACTTTATAAGCTCAATGATGTTATTAACTTTATAACCTTCAGCAACAGGGATGCATTGATATTTCAATAGCTTCTTTGTTAATAACTTATCGCAGGATATATCTGCTGCTACACAAGATGTATTGCTCCCTATGGTAGCTTCAATAACTCTTGCAGCCCTTCCATATCCAATCTGATAAATACCACTGTTACTATATTTAATTACAGGTAAGCCCATTTCTTTTGCAGCATCAATAATGGCTCTAGTACTAGGACCATCACTTTCATATTTCAACATATCTTTAATTATTAGAATCCTCTCATCAAAGTTTATGCTCTTTTGGCTTATCAATGAATTTATTAAATCTACTACTAAATCAACTATTCTTAACGCAGTTTGCTCATACTCATATTGAACTATTATATAATAGTGGTCACCTTCAACTTCTCTGGCCTTTCCATATGAAACTTCAATATCTAACATATTTTGAATCGCAATTATACAGTGCTCACAAATATGTGCGAGATACGTCCCTTCTTTTAAACGCTTTACAAAACCATGTTCTTCATCGATTCCACATCTATGTTTATATAACTCTGGTAATATCCTAGTCAAATTAAAATTAAAGTTTGGTATATCTTTACTTGGAGTCTCACAGTATCCTTCTAAATCTAAATCTACCCTTAAGCATTTTTTATGGGAATAGATATTCTTACCTTCAAAGACTCGTTTACTTATTATTTTCATTTTTGGTATTTTCCTCCTCAAAAGGTGTTCTCTTCTGCAAATGAAACAAGTTACCATTTGTTAATACATGCATTTTAACATTGTACATACTCAATATTTCCTCTTGATGTTTTTCTGATACATTCGAAAAAGTTATTTGTTCTCCGTCTAAAAAATATACCGCACCATTTCCAATTACTCTTATCACATTATTTTCCACAACTATTGCTGTGTCTTCATCAATTCCTACCCCTAACATCTCTGGATTTTGTGCAATTCCGGCTAAAAGCCTTCCTATTCTACCTCGTTGTGCAAAATGCTGATCAATGATTACATTTTTAATAAACCCAAATCCAGGTGCCATCTTCAAAGTACATTTTCTTGGAGATTCTTCATCATCTCCCTTTACTATCATTGTACTACTCATCACAGATGCTCCAGCAGATGTTCCTACTAATATGCATCCATTCATAAATACATTTCTGAGTTCTTGAAAAATAGGGGTGCCTCCAACTAAACTTGTAATACGAAGTTGATCTCCACCTGTAAAAAAAATTACTGATGACTTTTTAATAGTTTCTATACTCACAGGATTATAAGAATCTTTTCTTTCACTTACGTCTAATACATTCATTTTTTTAATACCTAGCCCTGAAAACACCTTCTTATACTTATCCCAAGCCGAACTAGGATATTCAGTTGCAATTGTTGCAATTGTTAATTCTCCATTATTCTTCAATGATTCTTCTGCAACATATTTAAGTATTTCTTTTTCTCCTTCTTTATCTTCTGCTCCTCCAATAATAATAAGTTTCCCTTTGCAACAGTTCTCCAAAATATCACCTCAAATCATGCATTTTTATTGTAACCATGATTTTACATAATTATTCACGAATTTGTCACAATTGATACCGAATAAATGCTAGTAAATACATACGATTCCAATGTAATATGTATAATTCTCCTCCCTTCAAATAGCTTAAAGCATTCTATAAAATACAAAAGCTGTCTCATTATATTGTGAGACAGCTTTTAAAAAAATATTCTTATCTAAATTTATTAACTTTTGCAACACTTGGTATATCTTGTTATTTGATGATTTTTTTAACTCAAATGATGAAGATTTATATAACAGCTCTTCCTGGTATTAGTAATTTTGTCCCAACCTTTAAATTTTCATCTGCTTCAAGATTGTTTAACTTTACAAGTGCATCCATTGTTGTTGCATATTTCTTAGCTAAAGACCATATTGTATCACCTAATTGAACTACGTATATTATAATACTAGCTTTTTTGCCTTGTGTTTCACCTTCTTTTGTTTCTAAAGATGATACCCATTTCTTGAGCGCATTTGATATTGATTTAACCTCAACTGAAACTATAGCTTTTATAGCTATTGTAGATCCTTCGATTACTCCTTGAATACTTTCTATAACACTCTTTGCAATACATTTCGCATCTTCTATAGAATTAGGCAAATCCACTGTTACATTAAATGGAATTTCAGAATTCATTTTACCGACTTCTTTCTCTCCGCCTTCAGCCATATAAATTACTTCAACATTTAACAATCCATCAATCAAAGCTTTCCCATACATTATTTTTTTCTCGGTTATGGTTGCATTACCTGTAGTTGATAGTATTTTACTTGGCATTGCTGAAGAATCAGTAACCTGTAAATTTTCTTTAATAACTGCTTCTGCATTACCTTTATCATTAACAATACCAACATTTGTATCTTGTTGTTTAACATCAATATTCATAGATGGCGAATACACATCATCTATGAAATCCATATGGCTTTTATCCATAATCTTAAAATCTGCTCTAGCTTGAACATCTATTTCTATCTTTCTAGCTTCTCCTAAGTCATCCTCTCTAACCTTCAAGTCATAATTTGTAAGGCTAAAGTTTCCTAGTGAGGTCATATTTGATGATACGCCTATAACTTCCTCATCCTTACTAATAAATATATCCTCTTCAGCAAGTATAACTTCCCTAGTTTCTGAAGCTCTATATAGCAATTCTACCTTGCAAAAACATGAAACTGTAACTCTATCCTCATTTAACTTAATATCCTCTTTATGAATATTTAAAGATGTCTTTATTATCTTTCCGACTTGAGGCTTATCCATACCAATAATAATTGTGCCCGTTCCACTGAAATCAATTTCCTTTTTAGCTACTAACTTATCTATCACTTCAGGCTTTCTTAATACTTGTATATCTTTTACTCCAACTATATCTTTCAAAAAATCAATTTGAGAATTTTTATAGCACTCTGCGCTTATATTTAATACACCTTCAATTGATATCTTTCTTTCATTAATTATTCTTCCTTCAATATGTTCAATTTTTGCTAAAGCCTCGCAAGAGATCCTATGTTCTGCTTCTAACCCCTCAATATAGTTTGAGAACTTATCATTATAAGAAACACTATTAAGTACAAGACCTTCTTCTTCTCTTGCTAGATATAAAACAACGTATTCTATGTTTCCTTCAAGCAGTATTCTGTCACCAAGACTTTCTTTTCTGGTAAGATTGGTTCTACCACTAACTGAAATAATCTCCTGTACATCTGGATGAGTATCAGGTATCAAAAATTCACCTTTAAGCATTTGATCTATAGAATCTTCTCTCACAAGTTGTTGATAATCTACAGACTCTTTTATAGTATCTATTTCTGGCATTATATCCCTCCTACAAAATTCTTATTACTATTTATACTCAATTTTTTATGGAATATGAACTAAAATCTAAGTTTTGCAGGAGTAAATTAACGCATTTTTCTACATTATAATGATTTTTTTGTCGAAAAAGATAATTTTTTTTGATTTTATTGTTGACATAGTTTCAAAAATATTATATTATAATATTGGTTATTGACCATATAACCTCTCATAAATTCTCAATACCCTTTTATACCATAGTTGAAAGATGGATACCCACCATCTTTCTTTTTTGTCGTCTAAGTAAACGTTTTAAATGGAATTAAAAAAAACTTCGATGCATAATCGAAGTTTTATCCAGCAAAATGTAATTGCACTGTCTTTGTCAAAACATCTGAATAACTATATGTCACTGTCCTTTGGGTGTCACTCTCTAACCTAATAACAAATATACTTGGATATAAACTTTCAAGTATTCCATTATTAACGAGAATTTTCTTCCTGCCTCCGTTGGCCTTTAATGTTACTTTTTCACCAACATGGCCTTCAAGGTCTCTTTTTATGGAAGCTAATGTTCTATTTTTTTCCATATTAAACACCCTCTTTCCATTATATATTTTACCCTAAATACTTACATATGTCAAATTAAAAATTTAATTTTATCACTATTTGTTTTAACTTGTCAATGTAAATTTTTAATAACATAACTTTCATATACTTATTTTCCTTAAAAAAAACTTTTTTATTCCTATTTTCTGAGGTTTTGTTTAATTTTTCTCAAATATTAAGAAAATACTTCTTTTATTAAAGATATACTGACTTTGGATATCCCTCTCTATACTTTCCTCTTGTTTGTAATCCCCCAATTCCTTTTATTCCAGTTATTGTATTTTCTATTACATCTGTAATAGAAACAACTGTATCTATTCTTGTGTAGGCTATTTTCTCACATACAAATACCGGATCTAAGCAATGAATTAATACCCTATTGGGAGATGATGCAAAGTTAGCTCCTGCATCCAAAATCCCTTCATAGCATGACTGACAAGCTCCTGCAAAAATAACTAGTTCATCATAACTCGAATTGTAATCTCTCAATGCCTTTACTGCCTCAATATAGTACCTAGAATTCCTATAGCTATCTAAATTCAAAAAGTCCTTTGCATTTTTATGAACGCCATCATGACCTGTCAAAACGACTATATCCGGCTTTATTTCTTTAACCATATCTACAACCTTAAGAGGTTGTTCTCTTTCAATTACTGCCCTTCCTACGGCCTCTATATTTAATTGTTTATATACCTTTAAGCAGTTTTCCATGTATACTTCATCACCATCAATATGAAGAACCTTCCCTGGTCTTCCAAACATAAGCTCTTTTTCAGGAATTATTTTAGGCGATTTTGTAATTCTAGTATAGGTTCCCCCTCTTGAACTAATTGCTTTTTTTATAGCTTGACTAACCCTTGCATTTAAGATTTTATCTTTTTCTGCTATAAACTCTTTGTTTACAAGTTCCAAATCATCTCTGCTGGAATCAGCAATTATACGTATGCTTATTCCTTTTAAAATATATATTACCTCGCCATTGTCCTCTTTAATATCAATAATCTTGAAAGTAATGTCTTTCCCATATGATTTTCTTACAACCACGTCACCTATTCCCATACTTTCTCTCCTAAAAAATTATCTATTTCATGATATGCAATTTACAAGAACTTTGTGCAAATCTTTTTTTTCAAATAATAATTATCACTACTAAATAAAAAGTGAGTTATACAAAATAAAATGCAAATTTTACTTTGTAATAGCTCACTATGGATACTAAAATATTTAATCAATTTTAACTCTGATGATATTACTCTAAACTCCATATTCTTTTCTAAATTCTTCGATAAATTTTAAAAATGCTTCTTGTTCTTGAACTAATCCATCTAACTTATTTGCAAAAGTCCCCTGTCCCCAATTAACTTCGTTGTAGTAATATCTATTAGCCAGCCTCCAGTATCTTTGAGGAAATAATAAATATGCAAAAATCACATTATATTCCCCTTTTTGTAATGGAGATACTGAATTATATGCATCTAGTATATCAACTGCTGAGTTCATATCCCAGTCTACTCTTTTTAATACTTTAGTCATGAAGTTAGCTATATCATAAGCTCTTACTTCTCTCTTACAATAATCGAAATCTATAATATTAACGTTATTATTTTCATCTAAAATAATATTATGATAAGTATAGTCATGATGACAAAAACTCTTCTCCACTTCTGTACGTTCACATAACTCATAGTAACTTGAGTTCTTGAGAATATCTAATGCACGTCTACCAAGGTCCTTATAAAATTCAACTGTCTTAATATAGTTTAAATCAAAAGTTCCTTTATTTGACTTTTTTCTTGACATATCTCTCATTTTGTCTAGAGACTTTATTCTTTTATCCATCAAGCTTGGCCATCTTCCTAAATCGCTTTTAAGCTTACTGTTTTCTGGTGGATCATACCCTTTACTCATTTCATGAAGTACAGCTAATTCTTTTGCTGCTATTCTAACCTCTTCAGCTTTATGGAAGTCACACTCTCTTCCAGGTATCCATTCTGAAAGTGTATATATATCTTCATTAACTAATGCATAAGGTTCTCCTTCAATATTTAACGAATACTTATCAACTTTTGAATATCCCTTTTCAATTAAGAATTCTTTTGCACCATATACAAATAATAGTTTTTGAATTCCATAACTTATCTTCTTCAAACATTTTTCTCCCTTGTTTGTTTTAAGATGATATACACCTTTATTTGGCTTTATGTTTTCAATAATAATATCAAATTGTCTTTCAATCTCTGATTCCCTCATCATCGTTATGCACCCCCTAAATATTTATATGTTGTTCAAGTAACAATTATTAACAAATCACAAAATAACTTAATATAATAAACTATAACTATATTTGAAAGGATTTATCATGCGTATAGGAATTGACGGCAGAGCATCAAAATGGTACAGAGGTACTGGTATTGGAACCTATACCTATGAACTTATATACAACCTTAACTTAATTGATACAATAAATGACTATTTTCTATTTCTACCTGAGAATTCAAGTTTTACATCATTAAACAAAAATTTTACCAATAAAAAAGTTGATGAGAATCCTAATGAAAACTTTTGGGAAAATGTTTCTTTGCCTAATATAATTAAAGATAATGATTTAGACTTATATCACATACCACAAAATGGAGTCGGATTACCTACTGAACTATTTTGTAAATCAGTTATAACTCTTCATGATATAATCCCTCTCAGAATGCCTGAAACAGTAAGTGAACGATATAAATACATTTTCTATAACCATATTCCCAAAATCATAGATAACGTTAGTGGAATTATAACTGTATCAGAATTTTCAAAAGAAGATATAGCTAAAGAATTTAATTATCCCAAAGATAGAATATATGTTACCCCTTTAGCTGCAGAAAATATATATAAACCTTTAGATAAAAACCTATGTAAAAGCCTCTTAAATAAATATTATTCTATAAATAAAAGTTTTATTCTTTATGTGGGCGGATTTAGTCCTAGAAAAAATATTGTTGGACTACTGGAGTCTTTTTCTAAATTAAAAGAAAAATATAAGCATCCCCTAAGTCTTGTGATAACAGGCAAGCATGGAATCTCCTATGAAATATATAAAAATAAGGCCATATCTCTAAATATTGATAAAGATGTATTATTCCCAGGATTTATTCCAATGGAACATATGCCAATATTTTATAATTCTGCTGAGATGTTAGTGTACCCATCTTTCTATGAAGGCTTTGGATTACCTCCATTAGAATCTATGGCATGCGGAACACCAGTTATAGCTTCTAATAGCACCTCTATACCTGAAATACTACAAGACTCTGCTATACTAATTAATCCGCAAAATATAAATGAAATCATTGATGCAATGTATAACTTTTTAATAAACGAAGATCTTAAAAATCAGTATATAGTTAAAGGATTCTCTAAAAGCAAAGAATATAATTGGAAAAACACTGCCATTCAAACTCTAAAAGCTTATACCGAAATATATAATTCATAATTAAGAATTAAAGAACAGGAATACCTGTTCTTTAATTATATACCACTAACCATATTTTTCCAATAGATTGTTTTATGTTTATTGCATAAGAACATTTGTTCGTGTATAATCTAAATATAATGAATGGAAGGTGAGTTTATTATGGATTTAAGAGAAAAATTAAAAATACTTTCAGATGCTGCTAAATATGATGTTTCCTGCTCCTCTTCAGGGTCTAATAGAAAAGGGAAAAAAGGTTTTCTTGGTAATGCTATTGAAAGTGGTATATGTCATAGCTTTACTCCCGACGGAAGATGCATTTCTCTTCTTAAGATACTTTTAACTAATTACTGCATTTATGATTGTGCCTATTGTATTAATAGGCGTTCAAATGACTCATTAAGAGCAGCATTTACTCCTGAAGAAGTTTGTGAAATAACAATAAACTTTTATCGAAGGAACTATATAGAAGGACTTTTTTTAAGTTCAGCAGTTTTTAGAAATCCAAATTACACAATGGAACTATTATTAAAGACGTTGAAGCTATTACGTGAGGTGCATAGGTTTAATGGTTATATTCACGTAAAGGCTATTCCTGGTGCCGATAAAGCACTTATTGAAAAGCTTGGTCTATATGCAGATAGAATGAGTGTAAATATAGAATTGCCTTCGGCAAATTCATTAAAACTCTTAGCACCTGAAAAATCAAAAGATAATATTCTAGAACCAATGAAAGTAATAAAAACTGGAATTCAAAGTTATTCAGAAAATAAAAAAGTAATTAGAAGTACTCCCATTTTTGTTCCAGGAGGTCAAAGTACCCAACTTATTGTTGGAGCAACTGGTGAAACAGACTTACAGATTTTAAACTTAAGCGAAGGGTTATATAATAAGTATGATTTAAAAAGAGTTTATTACTCTGCATATGTCCCTATAGCGTCTAGTAGCAAGCATCTTTCAAACATAGTTGCTCCACCATTAACAAGAGAGCATAGATTATACCAGGCAGATTGGCTACTACGTTATTATGGGTTTAAGGCAAAGGAACTCTTAGATACCTCTAAGCCAAACTTTAATTTAAAACTGGATCCTAAAACCTGTTGGGCAGTAAACAATATGCACCTTTTCCCAGTTGAAATAAATAGAGCTCCATATGAAATGTTATTGCGCATCCCTGGAGTTGGAGTTAAATCAGCTCAGAAAATCATAAAAACTCGTAAAGTTCATATCTTAAGTTATAATGACTTGAAAACCTTAGGAATAGTTTTAAAGAGAGCTCAATATTTTATATTATGTAATGGAAAATACTTTGGAGATATTCCATTTGCTTCTTCTCTTATCGAGGAGAGACTATCTGATAATAATATTATTAATAAAGGCCTTAATTCCAATATTCATCAAATTAGTTTCTTTGATAAGTTAGCTCTTCCCTCTATAGCAGATAGAATCACCTCCTTAACTGGTGAACTTTAGGAGGTGATAAACATGGATGTATTGATATTTGACGGTACTTTTACTGGTTTATTAACTTCTATTTATGAAGCTTATTACTCATTTCCTAATGCTGGGCTTATTTTATCTGAAACTAATTATTGCGATAATTTTCTCTATGTGAAGAATTTTATAAAAACAGATCTAGAGAAAGCTGAAAAGGTGCAAACAGCAATAGTAAAAAAAACTGGGATTTTAACACTTGAAAATATTTATCTAGCATTTTTGTCTGATAACCCTGATGTATATACTAAGATATTTATATATATAAAGTTTGCCTTTTCAATTGGCTTCAAAGTAAATGAACATTTATATGATAAGAGAGTCAAAAATATTATTGATATAAAAAATAAGATTACAGGAGAAGCACATAGTTTTATAGGTTTTATTCGATTTACGTTAATAGATAATAAATTTTTATATTCTCCCATTGAGCCTGATAACAATATATTAGAGCTTTTGTCATCACATTTTAAAGATAGATTTTCTACCGAGAATTTTATTATTCATGATATTAAAAGAGGTATTGCATTAAGATATATCTCTGATAAAAATGAGATTGACTTCATTGAGATGAATCCAGATGAGTACAAATTTTTAAAAGATTATAAAGACGAGTTTGAGGATTTATGGAAAACATATTTTAAATATACAACTATACTAGAAAGGCAAAATACTTCTATTCAAAAGGCCAAAATGCCTAAAAGATATTGGAAGTATATTACCGAAGTAAAAAATAACATAAATTAAATTTCTATGTAAGGTGTAGATAATTTTATCTACACTTATTACGACCTATGCAATACTAACTTATAAATATTTGCTTTTAAATAAATCTAAGAACTCTTTTTTATCTGCTTCTTCAACTGCTTTTCCTTTAAACTTTGAGAGGAAAGCTTCATAACTCCATTTCTTTTTTTTGTAATAATAATTTGAAACTAAATTATAATAATCATTTGGAAATATCATCATTGAATAAAGCACATTAAGTTCTTCCTTATCTAACTTATTAATAGATTCATAACTTCTAATTATCTCATTACATTTATCTAAATCATATCCAAAATTTTTAATAGATTTAATTATAAAATTACATAAGTCATGAACTCTAATATCAATAAGTGAATATTCAAAATCAATAAAATAAGCTTTTTCTTTAGCTAAGATTATATTGTGATACGCCAAATCATTATGACATAAGACTATCTTACTTTCGTCATTACATGATTTCAAATATTCTGGACCACTAATTCCCACTATAGCTTTATCAATATTGGCTATTTGCTCATTAATTGTGGATAGAAATAATTCATCAAATTCATTCTTGTTTTTAAAGGTAATAACCATATCTTCTATATTTTTTAGTTCTTCTCTAGCTTTCCTAAAATAATCAGGCATCTTGAATAAATTATTTTTTACATCTAAAGTATCTATATTCCTTAAATGATTTAACAATCCCAAGGATGCATTATGATATTTAGCTAAAGCTGTAGCCGCCATATTTACATCTAGTGGATTAGCACAGCAACATTCCCTGCCTTCAATCAATTCCATAACACAGTATATACCATCATTCCATTTCACATAGTAATTTCCATCCCCAGCTTTTACAAAGTTAAGTATATCTGAAAACCCTTCTCTAATATAATCTAGTGAAGTTGTAATAAATTTTATATCTTCTGTATTTTCTATTTTCTTCAAT
This sequence comes from Clostridium sp. 'White wine YQ', assembly GCF_028728205.1. Lineage (NCBI taxonomy): Bacteria > Bacillati > Bacillota > Clostridia > Eubacteriales > Clostridiaceae > Clostridium > Clostridium sp. 'White wine YQ'. The sequence goes on along the minus strand of NZ_JAQYUU010000001.1, from coordinate 36,711 downwards.
ATTCTTTTGCCTTTATCTGTAATTAGTAAATATACACTTCTCAAAGGTACTAAATCTTCAACCCTTAAATCAAATTTTTTAAACAGTTCAACATCTAAATCATATTCACAGAGATATTTTTCATCAGCATATCTAAGTTTGTTCATATAATCACCCTTCTATATCGTAATACTATTATCAAATTCATACGCCTTCATAAATTTATAATAGAAGGTCTCTTCATTCCACTGTTTTTTTCCTTCTTTATATTTTTGAAGTAATTTCATACTTTCTTGAGGATATAAAATGTATCCCATAAGAAAAATCTTGGAGTTATCTTGGAGTTTTTCATTTTTAACTATATGGTCTATAAAATCTCCATAAGAAGTTACAACATTATACTTTCTAAGCTTCATAAGAAATTTTCCATAATCACTTTCAATAATGTTATAGCATACCCCTTTCACAGAATTTATGATGATTTTATCATTATACTTTAAATGTCTAAAATCACAATTTCCTAAAATTATCTCTCCATTATCCATTGCCCTTCTAAGAATTGACAAATAACTTGAATTATCAATATGATTTATAGCTTTTTCTGCATTTAATAATATCTTATAAACTTCATCTTTTATATGTTCTGGATAATAACCTTTTAATGCTGCCCTGCTTACTTTTCTATATAATACTTTAAACTCTTCAAAATCTTCACCAATTCTGCTAGGAACTGTCGGAATAATATCATAAGGATACTCACTCAAGATTCTATGAATTTCATTTATAATATCTAGCTGGCTATATACATCTTCTTTTTTTAGTTTGGTGCTAGTACTATCAAATTCCTCTTTATTAATCAATACATCTCTATTATTTAAATATTGTTCTAATGTAAGGAATCTCATCGCTACCCCCTTTTATAAATGTTAAAACAAATCCAGTAGGAAATAGATTATAGACCTTTTAAACCTTATACATGATTTCATAAATCTATCCTATTCCCTAACTTTTACACTCTAAAGTCTAACTCTTGAATTTGTAAATTCTTTAATAAACTCCTCTTTTTCCTCTCTATCTTCAATATACTTTTTTAATTTATCAACAAAAAATTCTTCTCCCCAAGGTTGTTGTTCCCAATAATACTGTATTCCTAATTGCCAGAATTGTTGCGGAAATTTAATAAATGTTCCTATTATTTTATTATCATCCTTAAATAATCTATTTATGGAATTATAGTTCTCTAATATTTCTATTGCTTTTTTATTATCCCATTTTCCATTTTTCATAGATCTAATAATAAGGGATGATAGATCATGTAATGAACTATCAAGAATACAATAATCAAAGTCTATTACATACAGTTCTCTACTCCCCGTTACTAGTACATTGTGATGTGCATAATCATGATGACAGAATCCTCTCTTAAAGACTTCTTTATTCATTCTGTCAAAATAATTATATTTTTTTAAATCTATAATTGTTTCTTCTATTTGTTTTAATTCATCTTCCATTATACTTAGATAAAGCTTGTCAAATTCACTCTTATACACTTTTTGACTTATTCTCTTCTTGAAATCAAGTATCTCATTTTCTCTAGTTTGAAAATTATCTATCCATCTAAACCAATATATTCTCGGTCTCATTCTTCTGTTTAAACTAAACCCTTGACTTGATAAGTGAAGTTCAGCTAATTTTTTAGTTACTTGCATCAATTCAATTACATTGTCATAATTACTTTCCCTAGAAGTTATCCAAGGAGAAAGATAACAAAACTTATTATCAAAGGCTATATATTTTTTACCTTTAAGTGTATCTATAATATCTGGTATATTTTCAAATCCTCTATTTTTCAGATGAAGAATTGCTGATAGAATAAAATAAAAATGAGGATAATCATATTTTATTGTTTTTAAACTATACTCCTTATCCCCAGATTTAATTAAATAAATATTCTTTTTATTTTCAATTTCATCTACATCTATTCCATAACTCTCAATCAATAAATCTTTTAAAGTCTCTAACCTCAATCGTCTTTCCTCCCATAGTAATTCTAAGTTATTATATGTATCAAAATAGATATTGGTGAATTTAATCACGTTTAAGACCATCAGTCATATTTATATATTATATATAACAGACATTTATATTTTAAGATGTCTAGCTTGTATTTAGTAATGTTCTAGGGAGTATTTTATGGATGTATGTATAGATGTTAGGGGATTAAATTGGTATAGAGGTACTGGAATTGGAACTTATACCTATAATTTACTGAAGAATATCCTTGGAATAGAATCAGATAACAAATATCATTTAATTTGGTCTGGAGATGGATACGAATCATTTATTAATGAAAAAATCAGTGTGCTAATGGCTTCTAAAAAGCACCAGAGATTCTTTGAGAATTACTACATCCCATCATATATAGAAAAGAAGCATTTAGACATTTATCACGTTCCTCAAAATGGTATGGGCTTAGCTCAAGATATTCCTTGTAATAAAATAGTTACAATACATGATTTAATTCCATATATTCTACCCGAAACAGTCGGGGCAGGCTATTTAAAAAGATTCCTAATGGAAATGCCAAAAATAATTGAGAACTCTCAAGGAATAATAACTGTTTCTGAGTATTCTAAAAAAGATATTTTAAGGTTTTTTCCACACTTTTCTGATGATGATATCTTCGTAACCCCATTAGCTGCAAACGAAGAATTTAGACCTCTTGATAAGGATAAATGCAAAAACTATTTAAGTGAAACCTATAACATTTCCACCCCCTATTTCCTATACTTGGGTGGTTTTAGTTCTAGAAAAAACGTAAAAGGCTTAATACTTGCCTTTGAAAAGGCTTTACTTAGCTTTAATAAGCCAACCTCTCTAGTTATAGTTGGTTCCTTAAGAGAAGAAGGTGAAGCATTAAAAAGCTTAGTAGAAAGTAAACATTTGAACCAGTATATAAAATTTATAGGTTTTTGTTCTGAAGAGGTTCTACCTATACTCTACAATGCATGTGAAGCCTTTGTATATCCTTCAACCTATGAAGGCTTTGGCTTACCACCTCTTGAGGCTATGTGCTGTAAGGCTCCAGTTATAGCATCAAATATAACTTCAATTCCTGAAGTTGTTCAAGATGCAGGGATATTAATAAATCCATATGATATATTGGATATTTCAAATTCTCTTGTTAATCTATCTCAAAATGATGCTTTAAGAATTGCATTAAGTGAAAAAGCTTATGAAAGAAGCAAAGATTTTTCTTGGGAAAAAACTGCTGAGATTACATTAAAAGCTTATAGCAAGATAAATGAAAAATACCTTTTATATAACACATAAGTCAATTCATGAAAAAACCCCAGAATATATTATTATTCTGAGGTTTTTCTTATTTATCCACTGATTCATTTTTAACTTGCTCGTCTAATTTTTTATAATCATCTATAGTATAATTTCTATTACATATATTAGCCATTAAGCTCCATACTTTATCATTATTAACCTTTGAAAATTCAGTATCCATAATTGAATTCTTATAAAATACCACGGAGCTAGGGAAAAAAGTATTCTCCTTTAAATATTTTTCCATTAAACTTTGATTATTAATTGAATAAGTTATAAATCTAGTTGCCAATTCTTGTTTCTCATTAGTACCTTTAACTATGGCTAAATTTTCACCATCAAGAGAAGCTGCTCTATTACCCCCTATTTCAAGTGCAGGTAACATAATTGCAGTTAAAGCATCTTCATTTGAAGCATCAATTATGTTATTATAATTATCTTTAGTTGCTATATATGCTATTGTAGTTCCTTTACCCATAAGGTCATTATTCTTAATAAAATCTAATGTTTCTTTAATATTTTTTTCTGTCCCTGCTTGATATAACATAATATTTCTTAGAGAATCTAATGTTATATCACTATAATTAAGTAAGCTAATCTTGCCATTAGATTTGTTTTTTATATCTTTAGAAACATCCAATAATTCTTTCCATGTTCTTATATCCTCAGCTTTATACCCATATTGATCTAATATGTCTTTTCTTAGAAACATAAAAACAGGGTTATTTTCAATAGGTATTGCTAAAAGATCATCTTGTACACTAATCTCATTTAGTCTCCAACTATTAAAAGTTTTTCCATATGAATCTATTACATTATGTGCAGAGGCAATTCCTTGTTTTCCTTTATCAGATAGATTTCTTAAATCCTTAGAATTAATTGAAACTACAGATGGAGCATCGTCACTACCAGAACCTTTTTCTATATAATTAATAATTTCATCTTTGGATTTTTCCTTAACAGTTATACTAACCTTCTTATTAGTCTCCATAAACTCTTTTGAGGATTCTTCTAAATATTTATAGTTTTCTTTTGATGCCCAAATTACAAAACTTCCTTTAAGTGGTTTTAAATTTATTACTTTGTTATTAGCATAAAAAAGACCTACTACAATAAAAATACATAAAAATAATATGCTGTATTTAATTTTATTTTTCATATTTGTTCTCCTTACAGTAAGTTATTATAAAAATATCATAAATAAATCAAGTTTTCAATGTCAATTCCACATTATGTAATGTTTTCAATTGATAAAAATTATTGTTTGCAATATTAATTAATATTGTCTATAATTAATTTATTAATTTATTATGAATTTATTATTAACTTGGAGGATAAAATGCATTTAGATAACTTACGATATTTTTATGATATCGCTACAACCAAGAACATATCTGATGTTGCAAAAAAATCACATATTTCTCAATCTGCTCTTTCTCAACAGCTTATAAAATTAGAGGACAAGCTAGATATGAAATTGTTAGAAAGAAGTAATAAAGGCGTTGAATTAACTCCAGAAGGTGAAATCGTTCTAAAATATTGTAGAGCTATTTTATCAAATTACGATAATATGCTTGAGGAATTATCATCAAAAAAATACAATAAAAGATGTTTAAATATACATTCATGCTCATATATTCAAAGTTTTATTCTACCTAATATTATTATGGATATTAAAAACTCATTTTCGGATTTAAAGATAAGCATAAATTCTGTTCATGCATCATCCAACATAAATTTTTTAAATACAAGTACCTTTGATATTTTTATTTACTGTGAACAGATTGCTAATGATGCATTAATCTGTCAAGAATTATTAGAAGATGAAATAATCGCTGTATGTCCTACCGATTTTAATATAAAAGATGAATACACCTTCGATGAATTATCTTCTTTACCATTAATAATTGTTAATAATTTTTGTACTATATGCAAAAGTTTTGAAGATAAAATTATTGAAATGAATATGCAGAAAGATAAATTAAACATAGTACTTTCCACAGATTCTCCTGTAGTAGCTTTAAATACCTTAGCTAGTACAAATGCTATATGCTTTATTCCAAAACTTGTAGCAAATAAATATCTTAGTAACTCTCAATTTAAACAAGTAAACATTATAGACTTTAAATTTAATTATTCTCTATATATATTGGTTAATAAAGCTTTCTATTCACATGAAAAAAAGCTTATTGATACCTTAAAGAAAAAAATTAAAGGATTCTTAAAATAGAATCCTTTAATAATTTCTATATAACAACTTTTCAATAACTTCTCTAAGAATATCCTTGAATGTATTATCTGGCAGTCTTTCAATTCTTTTAAACGCTTTTTGTGAATATTTTAGTGCTAATTCTTTTGACTTCTCTACACCATCATTTTTTCTAACTAAATCAATAATTGATTTAATGTCTTCTTCTTCATAGTGACTTTTATTAAAATACTCTTCAAATGCCTTTTTATTTTCTTTCACTGCATAAAGAAAAGGAAGTGTAAATATTCCTTGTTTTATATCATTTCCAGCAGATTTCTTAATGCTTTCATCTGTTCCAACATAATCTAAAATATCATCTATTATTTGAAATGCCATTCCTACATCATGTCCTATATTCCAAAACTCTCTGGAAAGTTTCTCAGAACAACCACTTTCTGCAGCTCCTATATAGAATGATAGCGAAAATAGCTCTGCTGTTTTTCCTGATATTCTTGATAGATATTCTTTAATAGATATTTTATTACTAAACTTTGAATTCATTTGATTAATTTCACCAAGACATATTCTTGACATAGATTTTGAATCAACCTTAATACTTTGAAGAGACCCCTCTGCCGCTAGTACTTTAAAGCATGCACAAAATAGATAGTCCCCTATATATACTGCATAGTCTTTTCCATACTTTGATTGGATAGTCTCCTGACCCCTTCTCATTTTTGAATCATCAATTATATCATCATGAACTAAAGTCGCCATATGCATCATCTCAACTACAGATGCTAACGAATTAGTTTTTCCTATGTCATCATTCTTTCCCCATTTTGATGCAATAATCACGAATGCAGGTCTAAGCATCTTCCCACCTGAATTAACTAATTCTAAAATGGAATTTTCTATGACTTTATCTTTACATCTTGAATTATCTTCTATTATTTTAAGTACCTGATTTAATTGCTTTTTTATATCTGGGTACTGATTCCACATTTTATCCATAAGATCTCCTCAACTTTTTAAGAAATTTTATTAAAGTAAGGAAGTTTTGACATATGTTTAATAGCATAATTTGCAGTAATTCCAATAAATACTCCTGTTCCAATCCCAACCAATGATAATACCGGAAGATATAGCATAACTCCTATATTTCTAACAATCATTGATGCAATTAGTAATTGGCCTAAGTTATGAAATACTCCACCGCTGCAACTTACTCCTATAATACTAACTTTATCCTTACCAATTCCTTTAACTACAATCATCATCACATAGCTCAATATAGCTCCAGCAAAGGAATACATAAAGGAAGATAAATTTCCTCCAAACATTGTTGCTAATGTAAGTCTTAGCAATATAATTATTAGTACATCTCTTTTCTTATCTAAAGTATATAAACCTATAACAGAAATAAGATTTGCTAATCCAAGCTTAGCCCCCGGTGTAGGCAAAGGCATTGGAATCATACTCTCAAATATATGTAAAACTAATGCTTGAGCAACTAATAAAGATATATATACTAATTTGGCGGTCTTTCTCATGTTTTCACCTCTAATATGACAGAATTACTCCATCTTCTGAAGTTTCGCCTTTTACTTCCACCATTAATTTATGCGGTAAACATACTAGGTTTTCTCCAACACTCTCTATGAAGCCTGGCTTCATACATATTTTATCTGGGCAATCGGCATCAATAATAGCAATCTTATTATCTTTGACTTCTACTATATTTAATCCATACTTTGTCTTTATCTCTATGGTGTCCTGCCCTTTATGTGTTGAAAGGGGTATATTTTTATATACCTTACCTTCAATTGTAATTTGAGCATATGTTTCCTTATAATCTTTTTTTAATGCTACTCCTAATATTAACTCAGGAAGAAAGGATAATGTTACAAGCAGAATAATAATTATAATATCCCACTTCTTAATCATAATAATATTCTCCAATCTTATATATAATTCTATAATGTTATATAACAACATTTTAATTCATTATATCATAAAACTATTACATAAAGTGATAAAAAAAGATGGTAAAAAGCTTTGTTAATGCAATATTTGAAGATCATTGCCTAGCCTTTTACCTTCTTTTAAAATGTTACCACATATATAAGTTCATTCTCTAATTAAATTTTAGAGAATGAACTATTAATACATTATATTTGAGTTCTATTTATTTCCTTGTTTGTAAACAGGAACTCTTTTTCCAAGCCAGAAATTTCCGACCTTTTCACTTATCCATGGCATCACGAAGTAGTCTAAACCAAATGTTCTACCAGCTCCTTGCATTAATGCGATTCCAGCAAATACATACCATAATGTATCCCAACCAGTCATTGCTGAAAGAACGAAATTACATACTAGGAATATTGATGCACCTGATGCTAAGAATGTGAATAATCCAGCGATTAAGCATAATCCAATACCTAACTCAGTTACAACAACAATTCTTTGGAACCATACAGCAACTTCAGGAGTTGGTATAAATATCTTCATTATTGCTGCATAGAATGATGGTACATGGCTTAATATTGGAGTTACAGTTGCAGCTGCAGTATTAGCTGCATTTGAAGTAGTTTCTGATGCACCTGATGTTGCTGATGTATGTAACCAATCAAACGCCATTTTTACATTTCCATCTTTAAACCAAGAATCAGGTCCTAATCCATTAAATATTGATGAGATACCATTTTTAGCCCAAGTATCCTCACCTATCATTTTCTTTAATGCTTCAAGTGTCCATAAAACACCAACATATAATCTTAGTGGTACAGTCCATAATCTATTTCCCTTAGAAGCTAATAAACCTCTAAACATATTTCTCTTATCTTCAATTCCGAAGAACTCATGATCTAAATAATGATAACAAGCATTTATTCCATTAACACCAAATAAATAATATAGGTTAACAATATGCTTCATCATCATTGCAAAGAAACCTGAAAGTTTTATTCCTGCTAAGTTTGCTACGCAATACTTTCCGCCAATAGAAACCATAAATCCATGATAGTTAGATTTAAATTTAGTCATTTGACCATTTTCTATTGCTGCAACTATATTTTTAACAGCTGTATCTGCAGTTTGTTCTGCTGCTTCAACAATTTGAGGAGTTCCTTTTCCTGGTTCTTCTTCAAAGTATGTTAAGTCACCAACTACATATACATCTTTTTTGCCAGTTGCTTGCATAAATTCATTAGTTTGTAGTCTTCCAGCTCTTGCAGTCTCAAGACCATATTCTTTAGTCTCATGATTTGCTTGAATTCCACAAGTCCATATTAAAGTATTAGTTTCAATTTCACTTCCATCCTTTAAAGTTACCTTATCTTCAGTTACCTCAACGATAGGTGAATTCTTTAATACTTCAACACCTTTTTTCTTCATGTAAGCTTCTGCTTTATCAGCTTGAGATCTATCTAGCATATTAAGTATAGTCCCCATAGCTTCTACAACTAATAATCTAATTTCTTTTTCATCAACATTATATTCTTTAGCTAATCTTGTTTTCCATTCTAATAGCTCTCCAGCCATTTCTATTCCTGTAAATCCAGATCCAGCAACAGCGAAAGTTAAAAGTCTTTTTCTAGCTTTTTCATTTCTTTCTTTTGATGCTTTTTCAAACATATTTTTAATATGTGCTCTGATTTCTAATGCATCTTCAAAAGACCATAATGTAAATCCATTTTCTTTTACTCCTGGAACTCCGAAGAATGCAGGTTCAGAACCAGTACCAACTATTAAATAGTCATATTCATAGGTTCCATGGGTTGTCTTAACAACTTTCTTTTCTGTATTTACATCTTCTATATAATCTGTAACTAAATTAACTTTTGTTCTTGCAAATATCTTGCTTAATTCTATTTGCACAGACTCTGGATGAACTCTCCCACCAGCTACTTCGTGTAATTCAGTCATTAATGTGTGGAAAGTATTTTTATCAATTAATGTAATTTCCACATTATCATTCTTCTTGTACTTTTTCGCTAATTTCTTAGCGGCATGTACTCCACCGTATCCTGCTCCTAGAACAAGGATCTTTGTTTTATTTGACATTTTACCACCTCTTATGAATATTCTTACGTTAGTTTTTTATAATGTACATAATTTAATACATTAATATTTCAACTTACAAATATAAATCCATATTTATTCTATCCCTTTTTAACTTATGTGTCTATATGTACTAATCTCCAATTTAACATTCTGGTGAATTACTTAACAGTCATGTTTTAATTTTAACAACGCCCTAGGAAAGCTAGGTTAAACATTTACAAGTGCTTTTAATTGATATAAGTAATACTAATATAGCATAAGTAAAAACTATTGTATACGTATAACAAAAGAGTGTATAATAAAGATGTTGTCAAAGCATGTATTTATTTGACAAGAATTTAACTAAACATAGATAAAGGGGGATTTTCTCTATGAAAAAGAAATCTTTATTAAGCATAATTGCTGCTGGTATGGTAGCTGTTACTTTACTAGCTGGCTGTGGTAAGAAGGAAGATACTAAACCAGCTGAAAGCACTACTAAAACTGAAACTGCAAAAGCAGATGCTACTACATCAGCTTCAGTTGTATCAGATGCTGCTGCATTTGAACAAGCTATCGGTACAAATGGTAAATGGATCATTGCAATCACAAAGGACGTTACAACTGACAAGGAATTAGTACTTGACGGTGAATTCAAGAACGGTAAAAAAGACGATAAAGGTAATGATGCTATCCAACGTAAAATAGCACTTTACACTCAAGATGAAAATCGTAAGGTAACTGCTAGATTTACATTAACAGCTCCTAAATTAACTATAAAGAGCCCAATGGCTAGTATTCAACACGGAACATTTAAAGGTGATGTGTATGTAAGTGTTGATAACTTCCAATTAGTTGATGCTAAGGTTGATGGAAACATATACTTCACAACTGATTCAGCTAAATCTACTTTCAAAATGGATGGAACTAGTAGCGTAACTGGAAAACAAGAAGTAAAGAAATAATTTAATATTTCACATAATATAGAGGGCGCTAATTAAGTACCCTCTATATTTGGGTAAACATAGATCTCAAGCTTCATAAACGTATATAATCTAAAGGGTTTTATAAAATTGTGAGTAATAAGTGCATCATTTAATTATGTACTTATTTATCAATAAATAACTAAAATAATTTTTATTATTAAGGGGGAAATTCTCAATGAAAAAGAAAACTTTACTAAGCATCGTAGCTGCTGGTATGGTAGCTGTTACTTTACTAGCTGGATGCGGAAAAAAAGGACCTAAAGATGGAACTTACAAGGCAGAAGCTAAGGACTTTGATGATAAAGGATGGAAGCCTTTTGTTGAAGTTACTTACAAGGATGGAAAAATATCTGATGCTAAGTTTGATTACTCAAATAAAGCTGATGGACATTTAAAGAGTGGAGACAAAGCATATATTACTGCTATGTCTGCAAAATCTCCAACTTCACCAGATAAATATACTAAAGAATTAGCTAGTGCTTTAGTAGATAAGCAAGATATAGCTAAAGTTGACTCTGTTACAGGTGCTACTCACTCATCTGATAACTTCAAAGCATTAGTTAAAGCTGCTGTAGATAATGCTACAAACGGTAAAACTGATACTGCAACTGTAGAAATTAAATAATTTGTTATAATTATTTAAGTATAACTAAAGAGATGGCTCTTAAGCCATCTCTATTTTTTATTTTTCAATTCTAATTAATTGTTCTTGATAAACTTCTATCTTCAAGAAAGCAACTATATTTTCCCTTATCTTTCTGAATTTAATAGATTTGAATTCTTCATCTAAGCAACCATTCTTGCATGGTTTTTCATGACATGGTTTATGAGATTTTCTTTCTGGAACTAAATCTAAATCTTCTATTACTTGTCTTTCTTCTTCTTCTTCATAATCCCATTCATGGTGTTGTTTTGATTCCATAAGTCTTCCATCTATAGCTTGGTCATTATCAAATATTCTTGCTTCAACCAATCTACAGAAAGGTCTTTCTATAAATGCTACTCTATCTTCAAATTCTACTTCGCATCTTAATTTTCCAAGTTCCTCATGTCCACAACCACATTCAATTACTTTATTAGTCATGTTATTACATCTATTATTTCCAAAGAAGTCAATTTCTCTACCTGGTTCTCTAAATTCAACTACTGGTTTTTGAAGAAATTCTATTTCTGTTGCGCATCTAAATGGAACCTTAACTGTTGCATGTTTGATTGCCCCAACCATTATCTTACCACAATCTTCTAGATGAGAAGCTACTGCATATTCTATATTCTTTTCTATGAACCCGTTTATGAATAATTTTCCAAATGATTTTTCTTTATTGCATGGATCTTTTTTGCCGCAGTTTACCATTAACTTGCATTCTGTTAAAAACACATTCTTTTTAACTCTTTTTATTTCTAATACATCATCAACAAGCTCAATACAAGCTTCTAAATCAACTTGTACTTCCCTTACAGCTAATAATACTGGTACTTTAACAAAAGCAATATCACATGAAGCCTTTACACTACCATTATTACTTGTACACACATGAATATCTTCAGAAAATATTTTGTTCATTAATCTTTCCTCCTGCGTTAAATATAATATTATATATCACTTAATAACATTATATTCTTACAGACAATCATTGTTACATTTTTCGACTTCTTTTATAAATCCTTGCAAGCTTTACTTATTAATCCTATTGTAAATGCATTGAAAATATTATATGTAGCTAACCGATTTGGACCTTCATACATATAATATATTTAAAGTAATTACAGGAGTGCACTATGGAGGAAAATAAGATAAAAATTTCTGGCTTTTTAACCCCTACAGAATTAAATAACCTTTCATTATCCCAAGGATCATTATTTCAAGATAAGGATAACTTATTTCTATCTCAAAAATCCAATCCGTTAAAAACTCTAAACCAAGTTAATGTGTCAATGAAGCTATTGTCATTTGAAACCATAGAATGTGCAAAGGAAAAACTTATTTTCTTTGAAGGAGTAAAAAAGTTTAAAATTGAATATGACGATATTCATGATGAAACAGTAGATTTAACTAAAAGTTCCTCAGTAAATGGATGTGTAAAAGTTCCTCTTAATTTTTCTGTTCATAATTTATACTCCAGACTAGTAAAAGGATATTTTTATATAGCTGATAGCTTTACAATTAATTATTACATTTGCTTTTTCGTAGGATATTCTACATCAAGAAATGAATCTTTAAATAAATCTTCAATATATTCATCAAACAAAAAAAATAGTTCAACAGATATTTTTAGATAAGATTAAATATAAAAAGGGATATCTATATTAAAATAGATATCCCTTTTTGTTAATATTTTTAATCTGCTAAACTCTCTTCTGCTTCTCTTGCTAGTTCTTTATCTGCAGCAACTACAAATGGTAGGTATATAAATGTTCCTACTGCTATTATAATTAATGCAACTAATCCACCTCTAATTGAAGCTGTAGACATTATCGCTCCTAATACTGGAGGCATTGTCCAAGGAGCAAGTACTACTATCTTTGGTGCTATGTGTAATGCTGTTAATGTATAAGCTATTATTGCAGAAATCATTGGAACTAAGATAAATGGTATAAAGTATACTGGATTTAAAACTATTGGCATACCGAAAATAACTGGTTCATTTATATTGAATAATCCTGGTGCAACTCCTAAATTAGCAATTGTTTTTTGAGCTTTATTTTTAGATACAATATATATAGCTATGATTAAACTTATTGTTGTACCTGATCCTCCCATGTTTACATAAGAATCTAGGAATTGTGAGTTTAAAATATTTGGTATCTCTTTACCTGCATTAAATGCATCTATATTAGCATTTGTTAGTGGTAATAATAATGTATTTATAACTGGAGCAAGTATATTTGATCCATGTAATCCAAAGAACCATAATAATTGTTGTAAGAATATTATTACTAGTACTCCTGGTAGGGATCCTGCTATACCTGATAATGGTTTTTGAATAGTCCAGAATACTGATGCATGTATATCTGATATATTCCAAATTCCTACAATGTGTTTAAATGCAGTTACAAGTATAAGTATAATGATTGATGGTAGTAATGCTGCGAAAGATTTAGCTACAGCTGGTGGAACTCCATCAGGCATTTTTATAACCAATTTTGGATTTCCTAAAAGTTTTACAAATATTGATGTAACAATAAGTGCTAATATTAATGAAACGAATAATCCTTGAGTTCCTAAGTATGCATATGGTATTGCCCAATCTAAAGTAGAACCCTTATAAATGATTAATAATGATGCAAAAGATACAACTCCAGCAGCTAATCCATCAGACTCATAGGATTTAGCTAAACTATAGGATGTTGTGAATACTAACAATAATGACATGATTGCAAACGTACCATTCCAGATGTCACCACCAAATGTCTTCCAAGTCTCACCAAAAGTATTAAGCATAAAATCTTGAAAGAATTGAAGTGGTAAATTGTTTATTAGTACTGCGAAAGCTCCTGCCATAATAAGTGGCATAATTGCAACGAATCCATCACGTATTGCAACTAGATGTCTTTGTGCACCGATCTTACCTGCTATTGGAATAAAGTGTTCTTCCATCCAGGCCATAAATTTTTTCATATATTATTCCTCCCTTTAAATATATTGTTTTTCCCAGCTATCCAAAGGTATTATTATATATTTGATAATTTCTTATTTCCTTAAGACAGCTAGTACATTTCTTTAATCTGTAATCTGCTAGATTTTGTTTTCTATCTAACAACTTTACACTATTATATATAGCAATAATCATGCCAAAGTTAAATCCTAATCTTTCATTGAAGAATGGCTTATTTCTTCACTCACTTAATGATAACTTTTACACAGTTATATATACACAGTGTGTAACAGAGTGTTCTTTTGTGTAAGTCATGTAGTTATGTAACTCTTATGTATTAAAGTAGTCTAAACAAAAATGAACTCAATATACATTTAGTACATGAGTTCATATAAGTATACTATTCTTTTTCTTTAAATCCAAACTTACCCCAAGGTTCAATATAATCTAAAAGAAACCTCTCTTCAGGTATTATTTTCGCAACAACATTAGTTTTCCCACTATTCTTCATTTCCTTAATAGCAACTTGTAGTTCCCCTGCATATCTTGTATATAAATCTGATTCTATCAAGATATCTCCTCGTTCTATATCTGGAGTATTATATGGTGGAAATGGTGTACCCTTGTACTTAACTCTACTTTGAGTACTTCTAACCACATAATCTGATACGTCACCTCTACTGAAATGGAATTCTTCTAAAATTATCTTTTTCTCTATTTCAGATATTCCTTTAGTTAGTTCTACTCTAAATTCTAATTTATCCTTATTAAGTTTGCTAAGAGCTCTTAATTCCTCTTCTGATGCAAACGCATTAGCTATAATAACATCATCAATTAATCCTGTAGCCCATAGATGTTTTGCTTGAACTTCTATTGGTAAATTTCTATGTTCTTCTAGTGTACATATGCCTTCATTTACTGGCCAAGGACCATGGTCAGCATTATGTGAATTTACAAATGCAGCTGTTTTAATTCCTAATTCTTTAAATTGTTTTGAACAAGCAATAAAGTGCTTATAACTTAATCCAGTATATACATGTGGATAAAAGTTATGGCAACCATAAAGATTATTCATGTTAGGTTTATTACTTAAAATATTATCAACATACTTAGTTCCATTACTCATATTAAGTTCAACTTTTAATCCGTATTCATTGAATGTCATAACTGTTTCTTCAAAACCTGAAAAACCCATATCAAGTCTTATTCCACTTAAGCCCATTTCCTTAAATACTTTTAAATCTTGAATACTTGCATTTAAGTTCTTAAATACAGTTGGATCTAAATCTGCAATAACTTCCATTCCATGTTTATTGGCAACCTTTAGCATCTTTTTAAATTCATCTACTACTTCTTCAGTGGATTTATCACTTGCAGAAATTAAGCACGTAAATATTCTGCTAAACCCATACTTTGCAGCCAACTCGATATACTCAATTATTTTTTCCATTGGAACATGATTGGGATATACTGAAATTCCTAATCGTCTCATTATTTTACCCTTCTTTCAAAATTACTTTTCTTTAATATATAAATAATATGCGCCTTTTGCAGGTGATACCTCTTCATCTACAAAGGCTATAATATTTGCATTCTCATTTAGATACTCTTCGAATGTTTCTCTAAGTATTTTTGATTTTTTTAGCACACCTCCAACTATTCCTACACTTGCACTTTGAAATCCTAATTTTTTATATACCCTCTCAGTGGTTTTAGCTATTGCTAATCCTTCTGATTTTAAGATATCAATTGCAATCTTATCTCCTAAATCAGCTCTTTTAGAAACTATAGGAGTAATTGAAGCTACTTCATCCTTGGTGTTTGAATATACGAAACCAATTATTTCATCAACCTTTTTCATTTTTAAGCTTTCTAATATTTCTTTTGAAAGTTCACTCATCTCTATTCCAAAATCGTTTTCGTAAATCATATTTTTAAATGCTTCTATAGCTATTTTGTAAGCGCTGCCTTCGTCTCCTAGAAGGTTACCCCAGCCTCCACATCTAGCTTCTTTTCCGTTCTTAATTCCAAACGCTACTGAACCAGTACCGGCAATGGTAAGCACTCCATCTTCACCTTTAAGTAAAGCCTTAAGTGCTAACTCGCCATCATTCATTACAGTTGATTCAATGCACAATTCTTTTTTTATTCTCTCTTGTACGATTTTGGCGTTATCATCCACCTCTGCTCCAGCTAAGCCTAAGTATAATCCTTTTAACCCTTCTTTGCCATAAGTCTCAACTACTTGTTTTATTGCATTAATTATATTATTTAATGCCTCTTCTTCCCCATTAAGTAAGTTACCGAAGCCAGTTACTGCACTTGTAATAGCTTCACCATTAAGATTATAGGCAACTGCTTCTGTTTTAGTTCCTCCGCCATCAATCCCAATTACATATTCCATAGTAATACCTCTTTTCTTCTAAATATAAATCATTAACCCTAGATTATAAAAGTATTACTCTCATATAAAAACACTATAAGTTTTCTAACTTTTATAGTCTAGTGTAAACTTCTATTATCTCATTAGCTAAATCTTTTAATGTCATTGTTGTCATTAGATGATCTTGAGCATGAATTAGAAGTAGCGAAAATTCAGCTTTTTGCCCTGCTGCTTCTCCTTGAATTAAGCTTGTTTGAGCATTATGCGCATGTCCCAACTCTTCGTTTGCTTTTACTATCAATTGACTTGCTTCTTCAAAATTTCCTTCTTTAGCTGCTTGAATAGCTTCCATTGAGTAACTTCTTGCTTCTCCACTATGCATTATTAAATTTAATATTATTTCTTCCATTTTACTTCCATCCTTCCCTAATGTCTACCGTTAATATTTCTAACGAGATAAAGACGTCTGAAAGACGCCTTTATTAAATTTATTTAACTTAGCTTATCCAATGCAAATTTAAGAACTTTAGCACCATTCATAGTTCCATAATCGATTGTATTTATAACATCTACTGGAACTCCCTTTGGCTCCATCTTAGCCTTAAGTTTATTTAATAAAAATCTAACTTGAGGCCCTAATAATAATATATCTATTTGGTCTTCATAATTTCTAAGTTCTGATTCTGCTACTGCATTTATCCATACTTCAATACCTTGCTCTTTTGCAGCAGCTTGCATTTTTGAAACTAGTAGACTTGTTGACATACCTGCTGAACATATTAACAAAATTCTTTTCATGTCTTACTCCTCCTTATAAACTGTGATCTAAGATTCTATAAATTAATTACCATTACACAAATTATAAAGCAAGTTCCATGCCAAATATATTTTCATTCAATTTCATAAAGAATGTAGATATTCTGCTAGTTTAGAAATTTTTTCAGTGTGTAAGATGGTTTACACACTGAAAAAGACATTAAATACACAGACATATTCTAATACACAGTCTTAGTATTTTCTACAATCATTCTAACTATAAAAGCAATTTCTGAGTCAACAATATTTAAGTCATATTCTCTCTCAATATTCTTTAATGCTTGTTTAACTAATATAAATTCTTTACTAAATGAACTTCTGTACTTATTTAAATTAGGGAATTCTCTGTCTTTCCCACCATTTTTTATTGTATCTATAAGGAAACATATGTGCATTATCATACCTATCTTTACGTTATGTGGTATTTCTTTATTAAGTAATTCCTCCATCTCGCTAAGTGAAAATCTGATATCTTTAACTAACTTTTTCCCTTCTATTTCAGGAATCTGTTCATCAATTGAATCTGAAACCTTAATAAAATCCTCTTCTGCTTGAATTAATTCATCTAGTTTTTGAATTCCTTCACTAGTTAAAATATCTGGTGCTGAAATGAATGGAATATTATCTAATGTCAGGTTTACAGTTCCTACTATTGCTAATGGCTCATATTTCTCTTTTAACTCTGCAACATTATCATAAAATTCTTTTTTATCTAAAATATTTAAAGGTATTATTTTTAAGCTTGATCCATATTTCAATTTCTTCTTTAAGATTTCTTTAATCCTTTCAGCAGACCCTTCTCCAGTAAAGCATGTAGTTATTATTAACGGCATTTTTCTCTTAGGAGAATTTTCTATAGCTCCCTTAACTCCGAATCTACTTGCTTCTATGCATGAATCATAAACGGAATCTAAATCCCTTCCATTTAATGCTTTTCTTCCTGCCTCAATTACAAGTAAAGTTGTTACCATGTCAATAGTCTTTATGCTAATCCCAGTTTCTACTTTTATTATTTCGCCAAAGTTAGTTAATGACCCCATGTCTACTAAGAGAAGAATTCCTTTTCCCTTATTCATGTTTTTTATCTTACTTTTAGCAAGTTTAAGCATATCTTCTGCTTTCATGCTTAATGGCATATCTAAAGCTTCAACGTACTCCTCACCAATTAATGTATTAGCAACTTCAACCATTGAAGAGGCGGTAGAATGTCCATGCATAATTACTAAAACCCCTACTTTGCCTTCTTTTTTTATATCCACCTCATATGGCTTTGCTGCTAAGAACATTGTTAAATATCCAATTTCATCTAAAGGAATTTGAATATCGAATGCATCGTCTATAAATTTTGCCACTTCCATAGCAACTAAAAATTCATCACCATATTGCGCTCTTATAAGATTTAATTTTGGATGATATATTTTTTTACCTTGCTTAACTCTCTCAATACTACCTTGAAGATGCAATGCTAACCCGAAATATACCTTCTCATCAAAATCTCTAGCGAGTCTTGCTGATGCTAAATTAATTATCTTTTCTACTAAGTCTACAATCTTTATATCAACTATTTTGCTTATTTCATCTTTTCTAAACTTTTCTGGCAAATCCATTATATATTTATTAAAATATCTTTCTATATCGATATTTAATATCTCATTTATTTGTTTTTCCTCTATACCTTTTTGCCTTAAGATTTCTAATTTATTCTCAATGATATCATAAAAAAATTCTCTTTTAGGAATGTCCGAATCATGGAGTTCAATAACAGGAAAATTATCATCTTGATCCTTAAAAGAAAATCTTAATACGTCCCCAACGTTTAAAAGGATGTCGTCAATTTCATCACGATGCTCTTGTAATTTCATTAACCCTCTTTGAACTCTTTGTGGTATATCATTTTGTTCTACAATTATGTAATTTCTTCCATTTGCTTTGTAATTAAGAAATGCTTTTGCACAAGACAACTGAATGTCACTTCTTAATTGACCAATATTATTAGGACAATCGTATAAGAAAAACGAGATTAAAGCATTTTTATTAAAATAAATACTTTTTCCTAATCTATTTGATTCACCTTTTATAAAATCCTGAAGTAAATAATATCTCTCTTTCAGACTTCTTTCCTTTAATGAAGGTAAGGTTATTGTCATAGGAATTCTTCTGGTAAATGTCTTTAATAAGTATGATGCTGGATCTTCTGTTGTAGCTGCAATTATTTGTGCGTCTACATGTATTAAATTTTCTGTATCCCCTAGTGGTCTAAAGTATCCTTTATCTATATAAGTAAACAGCATTTCTTGTGCTTGAGGAGATAGTCTATGAATTTCATCTAAGAAAATCATTCCGCCATCAGCCTTCTTAAGAAGTCCTTCTCTATCTGATTCTGCTCCTGTATAAGCACCTTTCTTAACACCAAATATTTGTGCAATAACTAGTTGTGGATTATCTGCATAATCAGCACAATTGAATCTTACAAATGGTGCATTGCTATCTAATGCTCCTGATTCCTTTGCAAATGTATACATCAATTCTGCAAACATTGACTTTCCTACTCCTGTTTCTCCCAAAATAAGAGTATGAAGTCCTCTTGGTGGGTATAAAATAGCTGCTTTAGCCTGCTGTATTGGAACTTGCAAGCTTAAATCTGCACCAACCATTGAGTCCAAGCTATTATTTACTATTTTTAATGTATCATTACTTTTTACTGAATCATCTTTTGTTTGCCTCTCGCTATTTTCTTCAACTGCGGAATAAACAACTGGCCTTCCATCTATCTTCTTTACCTTTTTTTCTTTATAAAGCTGATTCAAATATCTACTTACATTAGCCCTGTCCAACTCCAAAAAATTACTTACATCATTGGCAGTAACTCCTTCAGCAAAACTTTTTTGCAATTCAACAATTGCATGATATACATCATCTAGTTTGCTCATTTTTTCCCTCCTCAGTTTAAGAATTTTAATATAGCATGAGAATTTATATAAACTAGATACTATTTTCAACTAGTAACATAAATTATTGTTCTACTAAAATTCTATAAGTAAATGATAACATAAAGTTATTATACTATACTTATTAGTATAATAAAATAATCTGTAAAAAAATTAGAGGATAGCCATTTTTCAAAAATCAGCTATCCCCTGTTTTAGATTATCTCAACTATTAAATTATTCATTGCTTTGGGCTTTCATTACAACTTGAAGAGTCAACTCTTTTCCACTTCTCACCACTACTATATTAGCCTTATCTCCCTCTTTTAACTTTGCTTTCTCAGCATTAAGTTGTGCACTAGTTTTAACTGTTTTTCCATTAAAGCCTGTAATTACATCACCAATCTCTATCCCAGCAGTTTCTGCTGGTGATCCATTTTGTATTGCTTTAACTAAAATACCTTCTGGTAATCCTTGTTGCTGTGCTGTATTCTTATCTAGATCCTGAATTATTACTCCCAACATTAAACCTGAAGATGCAACAGTTCCATTATTACTATTGTTTGAATTATTCTTATTTGATGGAGTACTTAATGCACCAAGTTTATCTTTTGCATCATTAATTGGTATTGAGAATCCTATTCCTTCTATTCCATTTTCACTAATTTTTGCGGAATTAATACCAACTACCTCTCCCCTTGAGTTTATTAAGGGACCACCACTATTTCCTGGATTTATAGCTGCATCAGTTTGAATATATACAGATGTACTTCCATCTTGATTTTGAAGAGTTCTATTTGTAGCACTTACAATTCCCTTAGTTACAGTTCCTACAAATTCTTTTCCTAATGGATTTCCTATAGCAATTACATCTTCCCCAGCTTGAAGTTTACTTGAATCTCCAAGTGTTGCTACTCCAGGCATATCAACTTTATCTTGTAATCTTATTAATGCTAAATCTCTGCTTTCATCATAATTTACGACTTTAGCTTTATATTCTTTACCATTGTTGAAGGTTACTTTTACTTCAGTCGCTCCCTGAACTACATGGAAATTAGTTAATATATCCCCATCTTTATTAATTATAAATCCTGAACCTACGCCTTCTTGTTGTTGGCTGAAAAATCCGTTATTTACAATACTCTTTGTTGATACACTAACAACTGCTGGAGCTACCTTTTTTACAGCATCTGTTACAGATAACGTATCTGAATTACTAGTAAATGAAGGTGGTGTATAAAAATTATATGGATCGCTAGATGATGTTTTTAAGTTACCACTTTCTATTTGATTTTTAACTAAAAAATATGTTGATGGTATTGAAACACCAAGCGCTACTGCAACAGATATTCCTCCTACCAAAATATACTTTCCTAACGAATTAAAATTTTTACTTTTCGGTTTCTTTCTTTTCATCTTCTTTTCTTTACCGTTAGAAACCATAACAAAGTCTGGAGTGTATATTTCTTCCTCCGCATTGTTCCCTGCCCCTAAGTTATCAATAGTCTCTACTTCATTATTAACTTCTGAGTTTGAAACAGAACTTACATCACTTTCTATATTTTCTTCATTTTTATTTTCTTCATTATTTATTACTATTTCAGAATTATTTTCTGTATTTACTTCATATGAATTATTTTCATTAATATTATCATCTCTAAAATCGCTCATTAAAATCAAACCTCCCAAAGAAAAATTCATTTTTATTATATCCATAGTCCTAATATAAAATATCAATGTGTCATGTAAATGACAAAACTAACTTTTTTTCTCTATTTTCTAAAATCAAAGAAAAACAGAGTGTGATCCCTGTTTTCTTTTGTAGTGATGAATACTTTTAATTTTTACTACTAATACTATAAAATAATTAATACTATATGTTACTAATATAGTAATTACAATTTATTTCTTGGCGTTCACCTTTGCTTTTTCTAACACATAGTTTATTGCTTCTAAAGTTTTTTCTTTGTCAGATACTGGTATATATTGTCCTTTACTGTTTGTTGATATCTGAGTAATATATCTTGATTTTGACAAAGCTAATAACTTCTTATCTTTATCCATATTTTCTTCTCTAGATACTATTGCAAGAGGGTTATCCCCCAACATTCCTTCTATTTGAGAAGAGCTATCTCCATTCTCTAAATTTATTATTTCATTATAGATAGCTTGGGAATACTTACTTCTTATTCTGTTAGACATATATTCACTTGCTAATTCTTCATCACCTGATGTAACCACACCTTCTGGTACTTTTAATAACCCTAATTTTTCTCTAAAGTATGATATTCCAAAATATGCACTTATATACTCTACTTTATATTTAAATTTACTATCTGAAAAATTTTTGATATACTCCTTGTCCTTTATATATTCTTCATTTATGGGATTGATAAGCACAACCCCTTTTACTATCTCCGGATATGTATTAGCAAAGTTAGTCATAACTAATGAACCGTATCCTGAACCTACCAATATATATGGACCTGTTATATTTGCCTTCTTTAGTGTCAATCGCAAATCATCTGCCTGCTTTTTTAAATCGACTCTACTTCCTCCATCATTATTTCCATAACCTAATCTATTATACTGAAAAGTTTTAATATTATATTTTTCTTTAAAACTTTTTTCTATGGAATTCCATTCATTTAAATCTAATCCCAAATCTGAGTCAAATACTATTGTAAGTTCACCTGATCCCGAATCATTATAAAATACTTTTTTTTCATCTATTCTTGTATATTTAAACCTCGACTTATACTTCTCATTGTATACTTTTCCTAAAACAAGTTGAAATACAGCTAAAGATAATAATATAAAAATAATTACATAAACTGTAGTTTTAATGACCTTTGGAATATTTTTGTTTTTCTTATACTTGAGTCTATTTATACCATTAGAATGATGAAGCATATTCATTTCTCTTTACTTCTCCCCCAGTTTTAAATTTGGCTTTGCATTTAAATCCAACCCACTTGAATCCCCTTTAATCAATTGAAAATAAGCTGCACTTCCAATCATGGCTGCATTATCAGTGCATAACACTAGAGAAGGGAATAGAATCTCAACCCCTATTTTATTTCCTTCTTTAATTAAATTATTTCTCAAATAGCTGTTAGATGCAACCCCTCCAGCTATAGCAATTTTATTGATTTTTCTTTTTTCGCAGGTTGCTAGAACATTTTCTGTAAGCACTTCCACTACTGATTTTTGGAATGATGCTGCTACATCTGCTCTATTTATTTCTTCACCTTGCATATTTTTCTTATTAATATAATTTAATACTGCAGATTTTAACCCTGAAAAAGAAAAATCTAAAGTATCTTCATGGAATTTAGCTTTTGGAAATTTAATTGCATCCGCATTACCTTCTTTTGATATTTTATCGATCTTCGGACCACCTGGATAACCTAATCCTATTGCCCTAGCTACCTTATCAAAAGCTTCACCAGCTGCATCATCTCTAGTTTCACCTAATATCTCATATTCTCCATAATCCTTAACATGAACTATGAATGTATTTCCACCTGAAACAACTAATGATACAAATGGAGGAACTAAGTCTTTATGATCTATAAAATTTGCACAAATATGTCCTTCAATATGATTAACTCCTATTAGTGGTAACTTTAAAGAATATGCTAATCCCTTAGCATATTGCAAGCCTACTAAAAGTGCTCCCACTAGTCCCGGCCCATATGTCACAGCAACTGCATCTATATCTTCTAATGTTACATTTGCTTCCTTTAATGCTTCTTCAACAACCCAGTTTACTGCTTCAATATGTTTTCTAGAAGCTACTTCTGGAACGACTCCACCAAATTTTTCATGTATATCTATTTGAGATGCTATAATATTTGATAAAACTTCTCTTCCATTTATTACAATGGCAGCTGATGTTTCATCACAAGAGCTCTCAATGGATAAAATAATTTTTTTCTCCATAATACTACCTCATATATCAAATTCATTCATATTGTATTATACTTTATAGAGAATATATTATCAATTTAAAGAGTCTTACAATTTTATAACAAGGAGAATATATATGAATAAATCTTATGCTAAGGTTATTGTGAAGGGGTCTCCAATATCTAAATCTAATTTTAAATTATTTAATACAAATGGAAGGGCAATACTCCCCTATAACTCTGGCAAATATCATGATAGATATGCACTTTACGAAGAAGAAATTTCTTATGAAGCGAGAGTACAGAATCCAAATATTGTTCTAGAAGAGGGTTTGATAGCAATACTTAAAGTTTATTATAAGAGTTCTAAACGACATCCTGATACTAACAATATAACAAAAAGTATTTTTGATGGAGTTGAAAAAAGTGGCCTTATTGTTAATGATGCTCAAATAAAAACAATTTATATAGAAGAATTTTATGACAAAGAAAATCCTCGTTTTGAGTTAGAGTTATTTGGTGAAAGTGAATATGAAATAGAATACACTATAAAACCTAAAGAAATTAAAAGTGAAAAGTTAATCTACTCTCCAGCCTCTAATGGGAAAAAGCTTATTAAGAATACCACTTCTAAAACTTCAGAAAATAATAACTTATTAATTTGTGAGTTTTGTAATAAACCTATTAAGTCAAATGATTATATAAAAGCAAATAAAGGCAAAACCTTAGTTTGTAAAAACTGTTTTAACAAGTTGTTTTGAGGTGAAAAATGGATATAGTTTTTTTAGGTGATAGTCTTACTTTTGGATATGGTGTACATAAGGAGGACTCCTGGGTAAACAGAATATGTGCAAATTGTAATTTTTCTTATTTAAATAAAGGTGTAAATGGGGATACAACTGTAGGAATGCTTTCAAGAGTTTGGCGCGATGTAATTAATATTGCACCAAAATTTTGCTTCATTCTTGCTGGTACAAATGATTTTTTAATGGAAAGGCCTTATAAAACTATATTAGAAAATATTGTTTTATTGCATAAGGAATGCGAAGATAACAACATTAAAACCACCATCTTGATTCCACCTTTCATAGATAAGAATAAATCAATAAACCTTTGGAGTTCCTATCCTGATTATAATCAAATAAACAAATCAATAATTAATCTAAAGAACGAGTTAGTAAATATATTTGATAAGGAAAAAATAATTGATTTATACTCTGTTACTGAAGAAGCTTACTTTAATGGTGAAGATATCTATATTGATGGTATTCATTTAAATAAAAAGGGACATATTCTAATATCAGAGTATATAGTAAATAAATTGAAGCAGAAATCATAGATTTCTGCTTCAATTATTATAACTAAGCCTTACTGGTTGAACGAATAAGCTTAGCAACCTCTTCCCCTGCTTTTTCTCCTTGAATAATAGCATCATCAGCCCAATACCTTGGATTTAATACTGATCCTACAGCAAATACACCTTTTTGAGATGTCATAAATTTATCATTTACATAAGCTGCTTCATTATTATCAACTAACTCTACTTTTGCTTTCTTTAAGAGATCTATTTCAGATTTCCATGCTACTGTAAGCAGTAAGCTATCACACAACAACTCTTTTCGTTCTTTAGAGATTACATTTTCAATTACAAGCCCTGTTATTCTCTCTTTCCCAAAAACATCTTTTATTTTTGAATTAAAGTAAATTGGAATATTATATAAATCTATAATCTCCCTATTCTCCGTAATCCTTGCCCTAATTTCATTACTACTTTCAATTAAAGCTTTAACACTTGCACCTTCTGTAATAAGTCTTCTAGCAATAATAAGTGCTCTATCATTAGTACCAAAAATTATTATCGACTTTCCTGGCAAATATCCCTGTAAATTTACAAACTTATGTGCTGTTCCTAATGTATAAATACCTGAATAGCTTTTTGTAGCTATTTCTATATTTCCAGTATATTTTTCTCTTGCTCCAGTTGCGAAAATGATACTTTTACCTTTAATTGATACTATTCCATCATTAGAATTTACATATGTTATTATTTTATCTTTTGTAACATCTAAAACTAAGGAAGATAACTTACACTCTATTCTGCTTTCCTCAATCTTATCAACAAGATGCTGCATTAATTCCGTACCTGTTACTTTTTTATTTAAAATCTTCTCACCAAATCCATAATGAATGCAAGGCATAAGTGCTCCACCTAAATATTCTTCTCTTTCTATAATAAGAATATTATCTATTCCATTCTCCTTCGCTTTTAAAGCTGAAGACATTCCAGCAGGTCCTCCACCGATAATTACTAAATCATAAACTGTCATCATAAGACTCAATTCCTTTCCAGGTGAGAATAGTTTTATTAAATACCTAATTACATATATATTTTATCATAGGGGATTTATTTTTTAAAATAAATTTGTTTCTATTAACTGGTTTTAAGTTCAACTAAAAAATTTATTCTTGTTTGAAAATGTCCAGGAAATTACATTTTCAAACAAGAGTAAATTAAGTTTCCTATAAAAAACCCTATAAATCCTAATAGTTTCTTTAAAACTGTATAAACTAAGTAGGAATATTTTTATGTAATAAGGAGGTGCAGTGATGGCAAAAAAAGATAATACTAAATCAAATAATAAAAAGCATATTGACCATGATCCTCGTACAGAAAGCGCTAAAGCAACTTTTTCAAGTGAAAAACATAAATGTAATTAAATTATTTTATAATATAAATAAAACTTGGATATACCAAGTTTTATTTACATATATAATACTATGTTATGTAGAATTATAATATTAACTAATAACTTATTTATGTAAGAATAAATTAAATTCCCTATATCTTAAAAATTTCCTTAATAGTTTTTTGATAATTTCTACTTACAGGAACCTTTTCCTCTGTCCCTTTCAATTTTAATATGTACGTTCCACTCGCCCAGGGAATAATATTTTCTATTAAATCTAAATTTACTAAATACTTTCTATGGCATTTAATAAAATTAAAATCAACTAATCTTGATTCCATTGAATTTAAAGGTTCTTCTGATATAAAAGAACCATTTGAAGTTATTACTTCAACATTACCTTCACTTGCTGAACAATAAATTATACTTTCAACATCTAATAAACTTAACTTATCATTATATTTAATAGGTATTTTTTTAACTAACTTAGGCTTTACTACAGAATAGTTATCATAAATTTTAGCCCTAAGCCTATTCATAGTATTTTCTATTCTTCTTGGATGAAATGGTTTTAACACATAGTCCCTTGCATCAATCTCAAATGCTTTAATCGCATAATCCCCATGAGCAGTAATAAAAACTATCTCAATATTTCGGCGTAATTTCTTAATCTCTTCAGCAACCATGAATCCATTTATTTCTGGCATGGAAACATCTAAAAAAACCACATCTGGTTCTAATTCCTTGATTTCTTTAATCGCCTGATGAGGGTCTGTATATTTACCAATGATTTTTACGTCGTTTTCTTTTAAAAGTAAATACTCCAATTCTTCCAATGCAATATTCTCATCATCAACCAAAGCTATTTTTAACATTCTCCTACTCCTTAAGGTTATTTTTCGCCATTACTATTCTTAATATTACACCATTATCATTTCTGGTTGTTTTAATTTCATATCCATATTTTCTATGGAAATTCATACTGAATTCATCGATATTTTGAGGAAAATTTCCTAAGTAATTGATTTCTAATAGTAAATGGTCTTTTTCTATGATATCGATTATGTCAATTCTTCCTGACCCCTTACTTTTTATTATTCCTTCCCTTAGCAAAAAGTAACATAAATCTATTATAGAATTCTTGAATATAATAAATACACTATTACTTTCCGCAATAGAATAATCAAATTTTTCTTGAAATCTAGCCTTCTGTATTGAAAGATATGCATCTAATACATCTAACTCCTCTTTTAACTTTACGGTGATATTTTTATTTTCAAGAAAGTATCTAAGGTATCCACTTAGATCTAGCAGTAATCGTCGTGCAATATTTGCGTCTGCCCTACAATAATAGATGATAGTATTAATAGCGTTAAATAAAAAATGAGTATCTAATGTTATTTCTCTACCTCCAACTTGAAACTTACTACTAGTTAATATAGTGAAAATTATGCAGCTTAATAAAATAATTATTAACCAATAATTAGGAAGAAATTTAATCAATAAACCTTGTGTAACTATAATAATTGTAAACAAAATTCTTTTTTTATTCATAGTTTTTTTATCGTAATTATATTACATTAACTTTACACATAATAAAATATTAATTGTTAGGAATTATCATATCCAATTTTGAAGGAAGTATTAGAAACTCAACCTCTTTCCCTCTTACTATCTCCCCATCAATATTTATGGTAAATTCATTTTTAGACTTCGCCTTTATGTTCTGAATTTTTGAATACTTTACTTCCTTAATTCCATAACTATGTACTCCTTTTAAAACTTTAGGAATTTCTCTAATTAACTTAAATATTGATATTGCTTTAATTAAATATAATTCTAATGCCCCATCTGTTATATTGGCAAAAGGAGCAATTTTTATTCCTCCCCCATAATATTTACCATTAGCTACTGCCATTAAAAATATCTTATCATTTATAGGCTGTCCATCTAGTTCAAACTCGATTTCAACGCCTTTAAATCTCAATGCAGTTATAAAAATACTTATAAAATAAGCAAATGGTCCACTTATAAACTTATACTTTTTATATTTTCTCGCATTATATACTACTTCTGCATCAAACCCTATTGATGATATATTTATGAAATATTTATTATTTACTTTTGCTAAATCAATTTTCTTAAAATCACCTCTTATAGTCTTTATTAATAACTCGTCATCCTGTTCATCCCATATACTTCTTATAAAATCATTTCCTGAACCTGCTGGTATTACTCCAAGTATACTGTCTGTTCCTACTAACCCGTTAACCACCTCATTTAATGTTCCATCTCCTCCTATTGCATAAACCCTATATCTGTCTCTAGATGTAAGCTCTCTTACTACCTCAGTAGCATGTCCAACTCTTTCTGTTATAATGATTTCATATTCTTCATTGATTTTAGTAAATATCTTTTCTATTTTATCTTTATATTCTAATGCTCTTCCTTTACCAGCTTCAGGGTTAATTATAAATAAATGTTTCATTTTACCTCCAAGATAACATAATTAATTTCTTATATAACATCATTGTACATATTTATTATCATCTCTACAACAATTCTATTCTTCTCTACCTTCTTACATAGCTAACAATTTACATTTAGTTATTATTTTGTTATTTGATTTATATATACAGTTAGGATATAATTTTTAGGTAAACGCTACATTCAGGAGGAGAAAAATGAATTTAACGAATTTAAAAGTTTCTATAATAGAAAATTTCAAAGCACAATTAACAAAGAATACAATTCTTAGAGTCGTTTTCTATTTACTACTAGTAATTTCAATAACACTTAAGGGGATTTATTTTCAAGGATTTGTAGGAAGTAAAACACCTTATAATTTTAGTTTTGGGACAGGCTATAGTTCTGTTTCTCCATTTATGAATTACTATATTGCATTTGCAGTAGTATTCTTAAGTTTTACACTTCTATTTAAAGGAAAAGGAAAATGGATATTCCCATTAATAATAAATGCTCTACTAACATTTCTATTTGTATTAGATCTGTGGTATTTTCGTGGTTTCCAGACAGTTCCTTCTGTAATTGTTGCAACACAAACTGCTAACTTAGATAATATGTCTGGATCAATTTTATCACTTACTACAAAACTTGATTTTATATTTGTTATAGATTTTTTAGTATTAATTCCTTATATAATTATTTTTAGAAAGAGCTTTAAAAAGGTAAAAAGTAATTTTAAAGGCTTTGCAGCTGCTTTTCTAATTTCTATTATATACATTGGTTATGTTCCTTTTAATATAAATGTTTTAGGAAATAAAGATGTTAGGAACTCCTATTTATTTTCTAACTATGATGCAACGAATACAGCTAAGTACTTTTCTTCTATCGGCTATCACTTATTTGATGTTTATAATACATATAAAGATTTAAAGCCATATAAGTTAACCGCAGATGAACAAAAAGAAGTTAAAGACTTCTATGCTAAAAAGAATGAAAATTTACCTGACAACAACTATAAAGGATTATTTAATGGTAAAAATCTTTTAATAATTCAAGTGGAATCCTTAGAGAACTTTGTAATTGGACAAAAAGCTGATGGCCAAGAAATAACTCCAAACTTAAACAAAATTTTAAATAACTCAATATACTTCCCTCATGTTTTTGAACAAGTTAATGAAGGTACAAGTTCTGATTCAGACTTAATGGTTAATACTGGCATGCTTCCACTGAAGAAAGGAAGTACATTCTTTAGATATCCAAATAGGGATTATATATCACTTCCTAAACTATTAGGGGATAAGGGTTATGAATCAACTGCTATACATCCTGATAAGGGAAGCTTCTGGAACTATGCTGATGGACTAAAGGGAATTGGGTTCAATAACTTTATAGACTACTATTCCTTTAATCCTGATGAAGTTATAGGACTTGGATTAAGCGATGAAACTTATTTTAAGCAAGTAGTACCTATGATTAAGAAAATGAAACAACCTTTTTATACTTTTACAGTAACATTAACAAACCATGGTCCTTTTGAACTACCTGATAAATATAAAGAATTAAATTTAACTGGTGAATTAAAAGATTCTTTATTAGGTAATTCCTTCCAAACAGTGCATTATACAGATAAACAAATAGGAATGTTCTTAAATGAGTTAGATAAAAATGGATTGCTTGATAATACTGTTGTTGTAATTGAAGGTGACCACACTGGAGTCCACAAATATTATAATGATAAAGTTAATGAAATGAAAAACCCAGAAAATTGGTGGTTAGATAATAATATTTCATCAGTTCCATATATAGTTTATCAAAAGAATTACAATAATCCTGTAAAGATTGATACTTATGGTGGACAAGTTGATATGATGCCAACTATATCATATTTGATGGGTGTTGATGAAAGTAAGTATATCAATAGTGCTTTAGGAAGAAACTTATTAAAAACAAATAAATCCTTTGCTTATTTGACTAATGGAACACTAAGAGGAACATTAAGCAAAGAAGATCAAGATTTATATAAGCAAGTTTTTGATATCTCTGATAAAATGATTAAGAGTGATTATTTTAAGAATTACACAGATAAATAAAAAAGAGACCAGGTAAAACTCATAATTGAGATTTTATCTGGTCTTTATTTTTAGAACAACTTAATTATCAATTAGTGATGCATTTTTAATAAATACATTTTTCCATGCCTTCACAAAATCACCATCAGCCCATTCAGCCATTATCACTGACTCATCCTTATCTTTATTTATTATCTTGATTGGTTGTCCTTTTAGGCTCCCATCTTCCACTTCATACACTAATATTTTATCATCTAGAACTAATAGAGCTAGCTTTCCATTTGGTGATGTATAAATATCTTTAACTAATGGATTTTCTGCTTTTATTATACTCCACTTTACTGATAGGTCATCAAAATTTACAAGTTTCTTTGTATTTACAGTTCTTATATCAAAATCAATAGGTTTATCACCTTTTCTTAAAACTCTTCCTTCTAGGATCCATCTACCACTTTTTCTCACCAGTGATATCTCTGTGGTATCTAACTTAACTTGTGCTTCCTCTTCATTACGATTTAATGCTACATCTGCTGCATTTTTAAATGCTTCATACCCATCAATACCATTTAATAACTCTATTGATACTCCTCTATCTGCATATATATTATCTACTGGAATTATTTTAAATCTACCACTTTCCTCTGAATATCTATCATTAAATTCTTCAGTTGATATATAGTTGTTTCCTATAAAGAGTAAATTTACAAGTTTACTACCTTGTTCAATACCATATCTTGATGCTTCTCCCCCTAATGATTCTTTATCAAGTAATGATTCTGAGGATTTTATTTTCGCATCATTCTTACTATTTATTGGGTAAGTATCAAAGAATTCATACCTAATTCCATTTTTAACATAACTATCAGGTACTAATTCCCAAAAACCTTTAAGTCTAGGATATAAGATATTTTCTCTTTGATATATCGGCAAAACCTGTCCAGTCGCATAGGATATCCAAAGTGTTCTATATTTTTCTGCTCCTACACTTCCATCTTCATTTACTCCCCTTGCCTTTTTCAGCCCTAAATAAAGACCTATTGGTTTATTATTACTATCTTTCAGACTAACGCTATTAGTTGTATTTAAATCATTGTTCTTTACTGGATAATCATCTATACTTTGAGATACATTCTTTAACTTATATATACAATCTTCATTTATTGCTAGAATAGTATCGTCATCTACTTTAATTACTTCAGAGATTAGCACATTATTTTTCAGTATACTTATTACATCAACATCTCTATCTTCGTCAGCTATTATTTCTTTATCTATTTTATATTCAAAAGTTAAATATTGTTTCAAATTTACGACTCTAAGCTTATATTCTATTCCCTCATAAGAACTATTTTCTATGAAAGCTTTTTCAGCTTCAAAATAATAATACTCTTTTGATACACCTTTATTTGTATTGTCTTTCATGTTATAAGCAGATATTTTCTGCCACTTACCATCTAAGTGAATGCTTTGAGATGTAGGAGGTATAAGTCTTTTAAAATCATTTCCTGATACCTTGAACTTTGAAAATATCAATACAAATGCAAGAATACTTAAAAGCACTATCATTAATTTAATTTCTTTTTTCATTCTTCCTCCTTTTAATCTCTAAAGGCAGTAGGAAGTTTTATAACTACCTCTGTTCCAACTGATAACTTGCTATATATCTCTAAGCTTCCTCCATGTTGTGAAACAATTTCATCACAAATAGACAATCCAATTCCATTCTGAGATCTGGAATTCTTTCCTTTAACGAATTTTTCTTTAATCTTAGGTAATATATCTTCTTCAATTCCGCATCCATTATCTTTAAGCTTGATTAGAATTTGACTACTATTCTTTTCCTTGCTTATTGATAATTCTACTCTTCCGCCAGGCTCAGTAAAATTAAAAGCATTATCTATTATATTAATAAAAACTTGCTTCATCCTATCTCCATCTGCCCATATTTCAGGAAGGTTTTCTTCTATATTAACTAGAAACTCTATGTTATCTCTATTTGCCCTAGGTGTCATGTATATTCCAATATAATCTACTATATCTTTTATTGATATCATTTCTTTTTTTAGAGCTATTTTCCCGGAAATAAGCCTTGAGAAATCTAATAACTCTTCTACCATATTAGATAGACGTTCTGTTTCTTTTTCAATAATTCCCAATCCCATTTTTAAAACTTCTTCATCAGAATAATCACCATTTATAGTAATCACCCATCCTTTTATAGCTGTCAAAGGAGTTCTAAGCTCGTGTGACACTGAAGATATAAAATCATTCTTTAGTTTTTCTCTTTTTGATAATTCTTCAGCCATATAATTAAGTGTTGCTGATAGTTTTCCTATCTCATCTTTAGAATTATTAAGACTCCTTATGTTTAAATCTCCTGATGCCATAGTTTCAGCAACAGTAGTTAACTCTTTAATTGGATTAATTATTCCTTTTGCTAAAATTAAACTAATAATTGCTCCAATAGCTAGTACGATTAATGAAATTGTGATAAAAAATATTGCAATTCCTTTTATTGAACTATTTACTTCCTTAAGAGAAATAACGTATCTAAGCACACCTTTAATCTCTCCTGAAGATTTAAGTGGATAAGATATAGCCATTACTTCATCATCATAATAACTTACTTTTCCTATCCATCTTTCATAATCACCTTTAGCAGCCTTTTTAACATCTGAAGTATCTATTACATTCTTATCCTTTACTCCCATAGAATCCATAAGAAGTTTACCATTCGTATCTAATATTTGTACTTCAGCATTACTTTCACTCCAAAAAACATCAATATTGTTATAAATATTTTCTTCAAGTGATGTATACGAGAAATATTTATTATAAAAATCGGCTGATGTTTTTATTTCACTCTTTAGTACTTGTTCAGTGCTATCATAATAGTATCTTTTTATATAATTTATCATTAGAATATTCAAAATCAAAACTATAAAAAATATAACCAATATGAAGTATTTAACCATCTTGGTTCTAACACTTTTATTCATGTACATTTTTATTCCTTCCATCTATACCCCGTTCCCCAGACTGTCTCTATATGATCTGGAACTGAAGGATTGTCTTCAATCTTTGATCTAAGTCTTCTTATGTTAACATCAACTATTTTCGAATCACCAAAAAAATTGTAATCCCATACTAAATTCAATAATTCATCTCTTGTAAATGCTTTCCCTGGATTCTCCATGAATATCTTAAGCATCATATACTCCTTTGGAGTTAAGTCAATTTCCACATTACTTTTATATACTTTTTGTGAATAGACATCTATCAGGAATTCACCACTTTCAATCCTATCTGTTTCTTTGTCTTCAATATCCAATCTTCTTAATAGAGATTTTACCCTCAATGTTAATTCAATTGGATTAAATGGCTTCACAACATAATCATCTGCCCCATATTCTAGTCCCATAATCTTATCTATGTCCTGTCCCTTGGCTGTAAGCATTATTATTCCCATTTTAGGATGTTCTTTTCTTAGCACTTCACATACTTTATATCCATCTATGCCTGGAAGCATCAAATCTAGAAGTGTTACATCAGGTTTTTCGAGTAAAGCCTTTTGTATTCCTTCTTCTCCATTTGCGGCTTCTATAACTTCAAAATCATTTCTTTTAAAGTTTATATTTAAAAAACCTCTTATGCTATCTTCGTCTTCAACAATCAGTATCTTATACATTTTTTCACCTCAAAAAAAGTAATAGTAAAATAGAGAAGTATCTACTTCTCTATAAATTATACCATGTTTTCATAAAGTTAATCTTATTTTATTATATCAAATTGGTATCCTTCTCTTCTTAAATCATCTATTATTTCTGGCAGCACGTTAGCTGTTTCCTCTTTTCCATAAGAGTCATGCATTAATATAACTAGATCATTATCTTTTTTATTTAAATTTTGAGTATCTTTGAATTTCTTAAAAAGTCCATCTTTTGTCTTTTTCTTGCTTTCTGCATCACCAATAATACAGTTCCAATCAATGTAATAAAGTCCTCTAGAAAGAAGTTGCTTGTCCACTTCATCTTCTCCTTTCCACGACATATGTCCCCCTGGATATCTTATTGCCTTTGGAGTATATTTTTCCCCTAAAATCGAATTTATAGAGTTATTTGTCCTATCTATTTCCTGCATGAACGCATTTGTATCTACTACTCCATGCGGATATAAAACATTAAATTTATGTGTATATGTATGATTACCTATAGAATTACCTTCTTCTACTATTCTCCTTAGTACATTCTTTGATGCTTCTGATTTATCAATAAGTTCCCCTAATACAAAAAAAGTGGCTTTTATATTGTTTTGCTTTAATATATCTAGTATCTTAGGTGTAACAGTTGTAGAAGGGCCGTCATCAAATGTAAGATACGCTACTTTTCTATCTTTATGTAAATTTGTATGATTTATTAACATATTATGTACACTTATTACATTACTTCCTTCTTTTTCTTTTGATATATCTTCTATTTGTTGTTCATTTTTTTCAGTTATATTAGGTACTTGATTATCTTTTTCTGCATCAATTGCTGATATTACCTTTTGTTGTTTATTACCTATAGCTGATGTTTTTATTGTTTCACTCCTACTATTTAATACTTTATAAAACATAATTGCAGATAAACTGCTTACTATAACTGTACTAACTAACAATTTAAAAAATGAAGTTACTCTCCAGCCTCTCTTTTTCATAATACTCCCCCCATATATATATTATTATTATCGTACAAACACTGTGTAACAAATATATGAATTTGTATTACAAATTAATTAATATATTATTAAATCTTATATTTATAGGAGAAACTTGTGAAAAGTCTATCTTATCTATTGCTTAATCTTATTTATAATAATTTATTGAAAATAAAAAAATCCAGCTTTCGCTGAATTTAGTTACTACTTATTTAAATTATGGCTCCGCGGAGAGGGCTCGAACCTCCAACCTATCGGTTAACAGCCGAGTGCTCCACCATTGAGCTACCGCGGAACAAGAATTGGCGATTCCCTACTCTCCCACACAGTCTCCCGTGCAGTACCATCGGCATCTCAAAGCTTAACCGTCCTGTTCGAAATGGGAAGGGGTGTTACCTTTGTATCATCATCACCAATTTTACCTCTAAATTTGCTATATTCTTCGCACTGCTGTGTCAACTTCGTCACTGCGAGGCTCACATAGCTAAAGTATGCTGCGCTTCTCGTTCCTCGTTTCCTTGCATTGCTCGAATCTATCAAATTTAATGTGAATTAACTTTTGTTAGTTAATTATTTTTTGAAAAAACTTTATGTTCTTTCAAAATTGCACACAGTATCCAGT